>JAUZGC010000100.1 GCA_030840105.1 Microbacteriaceae bacterium | reverse complement strand
TCTGGTCCATGAACTGGGAGAGCTGGCTGGTGCCGAAGAACTCCTTGATCGCGGCGACGACCGGACGCACGTTGATGAGCGTCTGCGGCGTGATGGCCTCGATGTCCTGCGTGGTCATGCGCTCGCGGACGACGCGCTCCATGCGGGACAGGCCCGTGCGGACCTGGTTCTGGATGAGCTCACCGACAGCGCGGATACGACGGTTGCCGAAGTGGTCGATGTCGTCCACGTCGAGACGCAGGTCGAGCTTCTTGCCGTCGCGGACACCGGCGATCGTGGTCTGGTTGTCGTGCAGCGACACCAGGTACTTGATCGTCGCGATGATGTCCTGCGTGGTCAGCACGGAGTCGCTCAGCGGAGCGTCGATGCCGAGCTTGCGGTTGATCTTGTAACGACCAACCTTGGCCAGGTCGTAGCGCTTCGGGTTGAAGTAGAAGTTGTCGAGGAGCGCGCGTGCGGCCTCGGCGGCCACCTGCTCGCCCGGACGCAGCTTGCGGTAGATGTCCTTGAGCGCCTCTTCCTTCGTGAGGATGGCATCCTTCTCGAGGGTGAGCTCGATGGACTGGAAGCCCTTGAACTCCTCGAGGATCTCTTCGCTCGTCAGGCCGAGGGCCTTGAGGAAGACCGTGACCGACTGCTTGCGCTTGCGGTCGATGCGAACGCCGACCTGGTCGCGCTTGTCGATCTCGAACTCGAGCCATGCACCGCGGCTCGGGATGATGCGTGCCGAGTAGATGTCCTTGTCACTCGTCTTCTCCTGCGCGCGCTCGAAGTACACGCCGGGGGAACGAACGAGCTGGGACACGACGACACGCTCGGTGCCGTTGATGACGAACGTGCCCTTTTCGGTCATGAGAGGGAAGTCACCCATGAAGACGGTCTGCGTCTTGATCTCACCCGTGAGGTGGTTCATGAACTCAGCCTCGACGTAGAGCGGAGCGGAGTAGGTCTTGCCCTTCTCCTTGCACTCGTCGATCGAGTACTTCTTGTCCTCGAGGAATGGGTTCGTGAACGAGAGCTGCATCGTCTCACCGAGGTCCTCGATTGGAGAGATCTCCTCGAAGATCTCCTCGAGTCCGGTGTGGCTCGGCAGATCCTGGCGACCCTGTGCCTCGGCCTCGACAACGCGTGCCTTCCAGGCGTCGTTGCCGACAAGCCAGTCAAAGCTCTCGGTCTGCAGTGCGAGCAGATCCGGAACCGTCAGGGTGTCTGTGATCTTTGCGAACGAAAGACGAGATGCTCCTCGTCCGTTCTTTAGTGCCTTTGATGTGGTGGTTGCGTTGCGCGCAGCAGCCAAGGAAATAACCTCCGTGGGCCCCGTCGGGCCTCAGTTACTGTCGGTCAGAGTGTTTAATATGTGGACGAGTACTCCCGCGACGTCCGTTTGCTGGTGCCGAATATGACCTGTTGTCACAGGCCCTGGCACGCAAAGCCGACCACAATATGAAGGCAGAGATTTGTCTGGGAGCGCAAAGAACAACTATATGACATCGTGACGCGCCGTGTCTACTTAATTCTTGACCCCGAGGTAGTTCTCAGGTATAACTGCGGGCGCGCACCCCGCCTGCAGGGCGCACGGTTAGGGTTGACGCGTGGTCGAGCATCCGTCAGTCGTGTTGAAAGAGAGCGGCTTTCGCGCCGTGATCGAGCCCGACCGGTTCGTGCCGGGCTCGTTCCAGCTCGTCGTCGACGGAACGCCCCAGTCGCACGTGAACATCGATGACCCCACGCAGCTCTTCTTCGAGTACGTCGCGCGGATGGGGCACGTGATCGACCTCATCGGCGATCCAGGCGAGCCGATCACGGCGGTGCACCTCGGCGCGGGTGCGCTCACGCTGCCGCGCTACATCGCGGCGACCAGGCCCGGATCGCGCCAGCAGGTCGTCGAACTCGAGAGTGACCTCGTCGACCTGGTGCGCGAAAACCTGCCGCTGCCACGCAGCGCGCAAATCAGGGTGCGACACGGCGATGCGCGTGAGGTCGTGGGCAAGTTCCCGCCGGGCTTGCGCGGCTCGGTCGACCTCCTCATCATTGACATCTTCAGCGGGGCGCGCACGCCCGCGCATGTGACGAGCCTCGAGTTCTACCGGTCAGCGGTGTCGCTGCTCGCTCCAGACGGCATCGTGCTCGTGAACATTGCCGATGGCCCGCCGCTGACGTTCGCGCGCGGCCAGGTCGCCACGCTCGGTGCGGCCGTCAAGCATGTCTCGGCGCTAGCGGAGACGCAGGTTCTCAAGGGGCGCAGGTTCGGCAATGTCGTTCTGGTCGGATCGAATGCCGCGCTGCCGCTCGACTGGCTGCCACGCTTGCTTGCCAGCGGGCCGCATCCGGCGAAAGCTGTCGCGGGAGCGGAGCTTGAGACGTTCGCTGCCGGGGCATCCATCGTGACGGATGCGACGGCCGTGCCGTCGCCGCCGCCCGCGCGCAGCATCTTCCAGACCGGCACGCGCCGAGACTGACGCCGACGCAGCGGGCGTTGGTGCGAGGGAGGACACTGGAAAGCATCGGGAGGTTGGATGTCTGCTCACAGGCTGGCGGTGAGGGCGACATCCGCTCTGCTTTCGATCGGTGCTCTGCTTGCGGTCGGTTCGCTGCTTGCGATCGGTTCGCTGGTCGGATGCACGGCTAACGCGCCGGCATCCGGTCCGAACACAGACCAGACGCAGTCGGCGCCGCCGCCCACGGCGAGCGCGACATCCGCAGCCGGCGTGCAGCCATCCGGCGAGCCCATCACGATCGAAACCGGCCTCAAGGCGCCGTGGTCGATGGTCAACCTGCCGAGTGGATCGACGCTCATCAGCGAGCGCGACACGGGCATCATCCTCGAGCGCCTGGCCGGCGGCGGCGTGCGTCGGGCCGGCTCCGTGCGCGGCGTCATCCATGCCGGCGAGAGCGGGCTGCTCGGACTCGCCGTGCAGGCCGGGTCGGCTCCGAAGTACCTCTACGCCTATCTGACGACCGCGAGCGACAACCGCGTGATCCGAATGCAGCTGACTGGTGGCCCTGGCCACTACAGCCTCGGTGCACCCGCGAACATCCTCGTCGGCATCCCCAAGGCCGATTTTCACGACGGCGGGCGGATCGCCTTCGGCCCGGATGGGATGCTCTACATCACCACCGGCGATGCGGGGGCCGGAGCGGCCACCGCGCAAGACAAGAACTCTCTCGGCGGCAAGATCCTGCGCGTGACTCCCGCTGGTAACGTGCCGGCCGACAATCCGTTCCCCGGCTCGCTCGTGTACTCGCTCGGGCATCGTAACGTCCAGGGCATCGCCTGGGACTCGCACGGCACCCTCTGGGCGAGCGAGTTCGGCCAGAACACGTGGGACGAACTCAATCGGATCACTCCGGGAGGCAACTACGGCTGGCCCGTGGTCGAGGGTATCGGGCACAATCCGGCATACATCGACCCGGTCTACCAGTGGCGGACCGATGAGGCGAGCCCGAGCGGGATCGTGATCATCAAGGACACGATCTTCATGGCGACCCTGCGCGGCCAACGACTCTGGGTGATCTACCCGGGCGTGGGCAACGCTCCCGCGACGGCCGTCGCGTGGTACGCGGGTGAGTTCGGGCGCATCCGCGACGTCATCGCCGGGCACGAGGGCACGCTCTGGATGCTGACCAACAACACCGACGGACGCGGAACTCCGCAGACGGGCGATGATCGCATCCTCGAGGTCCCGCTGGTGCCGCAGACGGGGTGAGCCTGCAGCGACGGGTGAGCCTGCAGCAACCGGGCTGATCATTCGGTGGCGTGGTATCACTGGCTCACGCCGACGCGCCGCTATCCTTGGTTCGAACCGTCGATACCCGGGCACACCGTGTGCTTGCCGTGCACGACTTGGAGCAGCATCCTGAGCATCATCCTTGGTTACGACCCCACGACTCTTCGCGAACGCGTCGATCTCCGGGCAGCTGGCGATCGGCTCATCGAGCTGGGAGAGCTGCGAAGCCTGAGCGCGCTCAGCGAGAAGGTCGCCCTGCTCCGACTCGTTGGACGGCTGGATGAGGCGTGGGAAGTCGCGAACGAAGCCGTGCGCCTGGCTCGCTTCACGGGCGATCGCGAGCAGCTCCTCGGATCCCGGATCCGCCGAGCCCAGGTCCTGCAGTACCAGGGCAAGCTCGACGAGGCACACAAGGAGCTGTCCGGCTGTGTCGACGAGGCCCGCATCCACGAGTGGACGGCGCTCGAGGCGTTCGCATCCCAGCACCGGGGCAAAGTTCTGTTCGACCAGAACGAGTTCGAGGGTGCGGTCGCAGACTTCTCCAACGCCGTTTCCCTGCGCGAGAAGCTGGGCGCATCCGCCGACGAACTCGAAAGTTCATTGATCGCGCTTGCGGTCGCAGAGTCGTTCCTCGACGAGAAGCGACGCCAGGAATGACCCTCGACGAAAAGGCGCCAGGAATGACGACGGCTGCGGTGTCCCCCGCGCGTTAGGCCGCGGTGTCACCCCTCGCGCGTATCATTTCGAGCATGAGAGTGCTCACGGATCACCGCCTCCGGGGGTCCGTTCCGTGTACGGCAGGCAGACTGTAATGGCGGATCTGGAACGCGTACGACGATGGGCAAACGCTCTCATCGCCCTCCACCTCGACGAGACGGTGTGGTCATTCGGTTTTGACAATGCGAAGACTCGCGCGGGGCTCTGCAATTACACGCTCAAGCGGATCACGGTGTCGCGCTACCTGGCGTCGCGCTACGAAGACGACGAGATCCACCAGATCCTGCTGCACGAGGTCGCGCACGCCCTCGCAGGTTCGCGAGCGGGGCATGGCCCACGCTGGCGGGCGATCGCGGTCGACCTGGGCTACGAGGGCCGGCGCCTGCACGGTGGCGCGATCGCCGACGAGTTCGCACCATGGGTGGGAACATGTCCGAGCGGGCATACCCATTACCGTTACCGCAAGCCCGTGCGCGCCCTGGCTTGCGGATCATGCTCCAAGCGATTCGACGTGGCGAACCTGATCAATTGGCAGCACCGCGAGGTCAGCTCTGCTCGGCGGATTGCTGCCGCAGGTACTGCGGCGGCACACGCTACCGCTGCTGCCGCGGCCGAGGCAGCCCCGACCGCGGCATCATCCGGGCCGACTTAGTCGACGACGCGAACGTCCTTCCAGAAGGCCACGTAGCCGCTGAAGTCCTTGCCGACACGATCGAACGAGGTCGGGTACGGGTTGGGGTAGCTCCACGCGCGATCCTGCAGCAGGATGTCGCCATCCTTCACGCTGAAGTACTGGGCCTCACCCTTCCACGGGCACGTGTACGGCGTGACGCTCGTCTCGATGTACTCCGAATTCACGCTCTCGGGCGGGAAGTACCAGTTGCCCTCGATGTGGATGAGGTCTTCCTTGGGAGCCTCGGCGATCACGGTGTCGTTCAGAACAGCTTTCATTGTTTCTTCCTCCTGCGGGACCAACACAGGAGGCCGCGGCGTCATTCCGCCGCTGAAAATGGCCTGTGAACGAGGACTTCGGCGCGCGCGTTGAGCACGCCGAACGGGGTGACCTCGGCGCGGCGGGCATCCGCTGGATACTCCTGGCCGGAGACCGATGCCGTCAGCAGGTGCCCGACCGCTCCGCGCAGCCCGACAAATGACGACGCTGCCGCGGCGGCCTCAGGCGAGCAATAGTCGATCCCGAGCGTCTGGAGGGCGTCAATGACCGCCCCGGCGCCGAGCAGGTCTTCGACCGCAAAACGCGTGCCGCCATCCGCTCGCTGTGCACCGGCCGGGATGACGGCGACCATCGCGCGCCGCCCGAGCCGCACCTGGTGGTCGAGCACCCATTGGGCCGCGGCGGCTGCGGTTGACAACCCGCCTTCGATGACCGCGCCGGATCCCGGCAATTCGGTTGCAGGTGCGTTCGCGGGTGCGGTGTCGCCATCGGCGGGCGGGAGCACGTCGACCCAGACGATGACATCCGCATCCTGCGCCACGGCGCGCGCCCCTGCGACGCCCCAGTCGAGACGGATCTGGTACTTGGCTTGGGCGTGGGGGTCGGATGCGAGCGGCTGGGTCACCGAGATATCGTAGCCCAGCGCGCGCCGTGGTCATCCGGCGATGGGCGCCGCATCTGGGCGCGGATGACGTCGAAGTCGTGCCGGGAGAGCTCGATCAGCCCGCGCCGAAGCTGGTAGCCCCAGTTCGGATTCTCCCGCGTGAACTCGAGAACGGGCAGCAGCGGCCGGATGGGCGCGGAGACGGCATCCGTGTCGTAATCGACGCGCCGGCGCCAGGGGCGGAAGTCGTCCACCCGACCGCCCGTAGCGTAGGAATCGCGCTGCATCGAGGCCTGCGCGTCCTGGAACACCTGGTCGTCGGCGATGCGACCGATCGCGGTGAACTCCTTGAGTGGGTCGCCATCCGGATAGGAGGTGCGCGGCGAGTAGTAGACCAGACCGTCACTCTCGCCCATGCGCATGAGCGGCGCCTTCGCGCCGTGGTTGACCTGCGCCATCCCGAGCGCGACACCGCGCAGCACATGCTCGCGGTGCACGATTGCCAGCCAGAAGCGGATCGCCATGCTCCAGTTCTAGCGCATGCGGGTGACGGCGGATGTGACGACTCGATCGGCACCAGCGCGAGTGGCAGACTTGGGCCGTGACCGATCCGCTGACTGCACTGGATGTCGCCGACTGGCGTCGGCGGGTCTTCGGGCTGTATGCCGGCGTGCGCCAGTTGGCCACGACCGACCCCGCCGCCGCCCACGCCGTCTGGATCGCTGCGCGCGACGACCTGTTCGCCGCACATCCGGCCTCGCCTCTTCTTCCTGAGGATCGCGCCGGGTTCACCGGCCTGCCGGTCGCGCCGTACGATCCGGCCTGGCGGTTCGAGCTGGACCTCATCCCCGCGACCTCCGAGGTGCGCATGGAAGTACCAACCGGGACCGACGGGGTCGTGCCGTTCGAGCTCCTCGGTACGGTTCGTGTGCCGTTCGCCGGCCCGCTTGACGTCTGGCGGCTGGCCTCGTACGCGGGTGGCATCTTCATTCCGGTCAAGGATGCGCTGGCCGGACGCCCCGGCGGCACCTACGGCGGCGGTCGCTACCTGATCGACACCGTCAAGGGCGCCGATCTCGGATCCACCGCGAGCGATGGCACCGGATCCCTGGTTCTCGACTTCAACTTCGCGTACAACCCGAGTTGTGCGTACGACCCCGCGTGGGCGTGCCCACTTGCCCAGGCTGGCAATATTCTGCCCGTCGAGGTCCCGGTTGGCGAACGTTACGGCGACATCCGCTAGACTCGGTGTACTTGCGAGTCCACCGTTGGACTCCCTGCGTCGTAGAACGCACCTCTTCATGCCAGCGCCGGGTTCGTCCCCGCTGAGTTCTGTTGAAACTTTCTTACGGCGAACGGATGTGCCCCTTGGCACCTTCGCCATTCATCTCCACCTGATGATCCGGTAACCGCACTGCGGTGTTTCGAGGTATTCGATACGCCCGCGGCCCTCTCATCAGCATGGAGCGATGCCCGAAAGGCACCACACTTTGTCTGAAAATTCTTTTAGCTCGCTCGGCGTTCCGGCGCCGCTCGTCGCCGTTCTCGCGGCCGACGGCAAGACCGAGCCGTTCCCGATCCAGGTCGACACCCTGCCAGACACGCTCGCCGGACGCGACGTGCTCGGTCGTGGCAAGACCGGCTCCGGCAAGACGCTCGCGTTCTCCATTCCGATGGTCGCTCGCCTGGGCGGCAAGCTGGCCGGCGGCCAGCGCCGTTCCGGTCGTCCGCTCGGACTCATCCTCGCGCCGACCCGCGAGCTCGCCACCCAGATCTCGGCGGCCCTGACCCCGTTCGCGGACGCGTATGGCCTGAAGACCACCACGATCTTCGGTGGCGTCTCGCAGCAGCGCCAGGTCGCCGCGCTCAAGGCAGGGGTCGACATCGTCGTTGCCTGCCCCGGCCGCCTCGAAGACCTCATGAAGCAGGGTTTCGTGTCCCTCGACGCCGTGGAGATCACGGTGCTCGATGAAGCCGACCACATGGCCGACTTGGGCTTCCTGCCCGTCGTCACGCGCATCCTCGACAAGACGCCCACCGGTGGCCAGCGCCTGCTGTTCTCCGCGACGCTCGACAACGGCGTAGACAAGCTCGTCAAGCGCTTCCTGCAGAACGAGGTGCTGCACTCGGTCGACGAGGCCACCAGCCACGTGGCAGCAATGACCCACCATGTCTTCGAGGTTGACGGCGCCGAAGCCAAGCGCGTGCTCGTCGAGAAGCTCGCCTCAGGTACTGGCCGCCGCATCCTCTTCATGCGCACCAAGCACCACGCGAAGAAGCTCGCGAAGCAGCTCACGGATGCCGGCATCCCGTCGGTCGACCTGCACGGAAACCTCTCGCAGGTGGCGCGTGACCGCAACCTCGCGGCGTTCGGCGCCGGCGATGTGCGCGTTCTCGTTGCGACGGATGTCGCCGCCCGCGGTGTGCACGTCGACAACGTCGAGCTCGTCGTCCACGTCGACCCGCCCATGGAACACAAGGCCTACCTGCACCGCTCGGGCCGCACGGCGCGCGCCGGCAGCGAGGGTGACGTCGTCACCGTCGTGCTGCCCACGCAGCGTTCGGACGTCAAGACCCTCCTGCGCAAGGCCGCCATCA
>JAUZGC010000088.1 GCA_030840105.1 Microbacteriaceae bacterium | reverse complement strand
CCGATCCACACTCGCGCGCCGTTGACCTGGAGGCCGATCACCGGGAGCATCGGCAGCAGCAGCAGCCCGAGTCCGGCGAATCCGGCGACAAAGGTGTATCGCTGGAGCACGCGATGATTGCGGAGCGCAAGAATGACGACGACGGCGCACACGATCGCGATCGCGCTCCAGGCGATCTGTCGCACACCGGCGCTGGTCCATCCGGTGCTGTTGAAGTGGATGTCGATGCGATAGATCTCGGCGATGCCCAGCCCGTTGAGAATGGTTGCGATCGGGAGCATGAATGGATCGGCATCCGGCGCGACGAAGCGCAAGGCGACGTGCAGGCCGAAGACCAGAGCCGAGAGCCCCACGCCCAGGTACACCAGCGTGAGGTCGATGTGGCCCAGTGCGCCGAGCTGGACCAGCACCACCGCTCCGGCGTTGATCGCGCAGGCGGCGACGAGCAGCAACAGCTCGAGGTTGCGAAGCTTGGCCGGCAGGCGAAGCCGCTTCGCCACCGGCACGGGGGCGCGGCGGCGTGAGGTCTCGACGATTGTGCCGGCGCGATTACTTGGTTGCGGCATCCGTCAACTGTTCTACTATGCCCCGTGCAGCGGTGAGTGAGTTGGCGTTGATGGTCTGCTTGACCATCTGCGCGTCGTAGTCGGGGAGGGAACTCACCTTGGTGCTGCTCTCGTCGTAGACGTGCGAGAGCGAGATCGGTCCTATTCCTTGTTGTACTCCCTGGTAGATCGAGACGTAGCCCGCGGACGACGCACCGACGTAGAAACGGGACTGCGTCCACTGATATCCGAGGATCGCGCCGAGCACAATGAGGGCGGCGAGCAGGATGATGCCGATCAGCCAGGTAAGTCGGCGACGGCGCGCTCGACGCTGGTCTTCCTCGATGAGTTCGTCGAGGTAGTCCTGCGACTCGGGCTCGAAGTGCGTGGGTCCCGTCGCGGGCCGCGCGCCCGCTCGACGCAGCGTTGGCAGCCGTGCCGGCCTGGCGCGAGCCACCTCGGTCTCAAAGGCGAGGGGGGACGCGGCCGAGCCGACGAGAACCGGCTCACGCGATCTGTCGGCCTCCGGGTTGTCGGTGATGTCGAGGAGAACGACGGTCACGTTGTCTGGAGCGCCGGCATCCAGACTCTCGCGCAGCAGCTTCTCTGCCACCTGCTTGGGCGAGTTCGAGGAAGCCATCGCGGCGGCGAGATCGTCGTGCTTGACGACGCCGCTGAGCCCGTCGGAGCAGATCAGCCAGCGGTCGCCCGGCTTGGTGTCGAGAATCCAGGTGTCGATCTCGGGCGAGGCGTCGACGTCACCGAGCACACGCATGAGCACGGAGCGGCGAGGATGAACCATCGCCTCCTCCTCCGTGATGCGGCCGCTGTCGACGAGCCGCTGCACGAACGTGTGGTCGGTCGAGACCTGTTTCAGCTCGCGGTCCCGGTACAGGTAGATGCGGGAGTCGCCGATGTGGGCGAGCGCGATCTGGTCGCCCACGCGGACGATCGCGCTGACGGTCGTGCCCATGCCCGTCAGCTCCGGGTGCTCGAAGACCGTCTCGGCAAGCAGCGAGTTGGCCGCGATGAGTGCGGACTGCAGGGCGAACTCGGCATCCTTCGCGGTCTCGTACGGTCGGTCGGCCTCGCGGATGCGGTTGACCGCGATCGCCGAGGCCACATCGCCTCCGGCATGCCCGCCCATACCGTCGGCAACGACGAACAGGTCGTGCCCGGCGTAACCGGAGTCCTGATTATTGGAGCGGACTTTGCCGACGTGTGAAACGGCGACGGCTCGAGACAGTGGAGACACGCGCTACCGTTTCAGCTCGAACGTCGTCGTGCCGATCTTGATCGGAGTGTCCAGCGGGATCTGGGTGGGAACGTTGACGCGCTTGCCGTCGAGGAAGGTTCCGTTGGTCGAATCGAGGTCCTGGATCATCCACTCGTCGTTCCAGAGCAGCAGCCGCGCGTGGTGCGTCGAGGTGTAGTCGTCGCGGATGACGAGTCCGGATTCGGCCGACCGGCCGATCGTCATCGGCTCGCGGCCGAGCGAGAGCTCGGTGCCCTGCCTGGGGCCGGACGTGATGACGAGGCGGTTTGCCGTGAGGACGGTGGCCATCGCCTGGCCGGATGGCCGGTTCGCTCCGCTCGGCAGGTTCGAGACGGGCGCCGGCTGCATGGGAGTGCCCACGGTTACGGGCATCGGCCCGCCTGGTGCGCCGATCGGGGGTGTCGCCGGGTAGACGCCCGCTGCCGGGGAGCCGCCCGCGGCATCCGTCTGCAGCTTGCGAACGCGCTGGCCGAAGAGGTCGCTGCGCAGCGCGTAGACGACACCGAACACGAAGAGCCAGAGGACCAGCAGGAAGACGATCCGCAGGACCAGGAGAGTGAGTTCACCGCTCATGACTGGCTCCAGAATCCGTCGATCGGGCGGGGTCCCGTATCCTCGACGCGCTGCTCGGCGGCTTGGTCGACGGAGGATGCCTGTGGCAGCACACGGAACACGATGCGCGTGCGCCCGATCGTGATGACCGAGTCCGGCTCGAGGATGGCCTTTTGCACGGGCGACCCGTTGAGCTGCGAGCCGTTGGTCGAGCCGAGGTCCTGCACCTGGGCGCGCGTGCCATCCCACACGATCTGCACGTGCTTGCGGGAGACGCCGGTGTCATCCACGGTGATGTCAGCATCGTGGCCACGGCCGATGATGGTGTTCGCCTTAACAATGGGGTAGCGCTTGCCCCCGACGTCGAGCACAGGTGTCCAGGTGACGTCGCCCTTGATGTTCTCCGACGCGACCTGCAGGAGTCCGACGGTCATCGACGGGTCCTCGACGAGGTCGATCGAGATGCCGCCTGCGAGCTGATAATGCTGTGCGGCGGCGTGCTGCTGCACGAATTGGACGAGTTCGTCGATGAGGGTCGGGCCTATGGACCGCATGCGCTCGTAGTCGCTGGACGACATCCGAAGCGTGAAGCGATTGGGAGCGAGGATGCGGTCGCGCGTGACAATGGCTGCCATGGTGTCGAGCTCGCGGCGGAGGGCGCTGGTGAGCTCGACCGGTTGCAGCCCCGATCGGAAGGTCTTCGCGAAAGCGCCGTTGACGGCGCGCTCGAGACCTTTCTCGAAGTTGTCCAGTATGCCCACAGGTCTCCCGATCCGGCTCGTGTGACTATGAGAATGTTAGTCGGACCTGACGCAAAGCCGCCTGTGGACGGCTGGTTGTTCTCTGAGGAGCCTCCCAGAGGCGAACTCAACTTCTTCTCTCGGGCCGTCGCATGCTAATCTCTCTAAGTTCGCGCGAGTGGCGGAATTGGCAGACGCGCTGGCTTCAGGTGCCAGTGCTCGAAAGGGCGTGGGGGTTCAAGTCCCCCCTCGCGCACGCGAAGGTTCATCGGTTCTCGTTTGGTTGAGGACATGAACGCAATGGAAGGCCTCCGGGAAGCCGGGGGCCTTCCTTCTTTCTATGCGATGACGTTGATCGCGTGGTGTCGGCGGGCACGATCGACGATTTTGGGGGGAGCTGGATGGAGCTTGACGAGGCGATTGCGCTGATCGTGTCCGGGATCGATGAGGAGCCCTGGGTTGTTCAGCGTGGGCTCAAAAGTATTGTGGCGGATCTTCGGGAGAGACCGTTTCTCTCTGAAGAGGGATACCGCCGCCGTATCGACTGGGCGCTGATGAACGCGGAGCGGATGCGTGTCATGGGCCGGGAGTTCGTAGGTCTTCAGGAGGAGCTTCAGGCGGCCGGTTTCTTTGTGGATGGGCTGCAGGAGCTTCAACGTCCCGGAGTGGGCGGGAAAACGGTTCTGCCCATCTTGTTCAAGTGGTTGCCGCTGCTGCAGCACAAGGATCTGAAGCAGGAGCTGGTCGGCGTGTTGGGGGAGAAATGGGCTGCTCCCGAGTCGATCGGTCCACTTCTGGAGGAGTTTCGACGAAATAACTCAGCAAACGACCCGGGCGACAACAACACTCGTTGGTTCGTCGCCAACAGCCTTTGCCGAGTCGTGGATCATCGGTGGCGGAACGACATCCTCGACTTGATCAGAGACCCGTGCAATGAATCTGCGAGATTCATGTTGGTCAAGTCGTTGAGCCGGATGCGGAAGAGTTCGGCAGAATTGATCCCTGACCTGATCGAGTTTGTGGAGTCAGACGCGGGTGACCTTTACATCCCGGCGGCCCGGCTGCTGGGGCGGTGGAAGGTCGCAGAGGCACTGCCACGAGTCCAGTACCTGCTTGCGACCCCTGAGGCAAGGCCAGCCCCTCCTGCTCCGGGCGCGTGGGCGTCCGACTTCGAGAGTGCGGAATTGAAGAAGGCGCTCAAGGCGCTGGGCGGGTAACCGAGTTGATGCATGAAATTCCGCTTGTTTTCTGGCATCGGTCCCGTCGCTGGAATTAATTCGCGCTTAGCCTGGAATGCTTTTGGCACGGCCCAAAAGTGCCCAGTCAACTCAGGGGCTACAGAAAAACTGAAACACCGACGCGGGGGTGCTTCATGATTTACCGGAAACGAGTTCATGAAATAGCCGGAGCGAACGAAGAAGGGGCCGGATCGACAGAAATGTCCATCCGCCCGTTGTAATCCCTCAATACGTCTGGCGCTCGCCGCTAGTGCGTGCGAATGATGAAGTTGATTGCGTAGAAGACGAACCCCACGAGTCCGACGATGATGCCCGCGATCGCAAGGCCGCGGCCCCGGACGATTCCTCGGCGAGCGTCGCGGAAACCGCGAGCGGACAATACGACGCCGATGGCTCCGAGGAACCCGAAGACAAACAAGGAGATGCACGCGAGGACAAACCCCCAGATCGTCCATTTGCTGAACGGCAGGCGAGCAGGCGTGGCGGCCGCGAGTGGCGTTGGAGGCGGGGACTCGGTCATCGTTCACCTTTCGATTCGGTGTTCCACAGGTTATTGCCCCAAGGACGTAAGACCGCCTAGCGGGTTCGTGAGATGACGGACGAACCCTGTCCCTCCGGCGTGCGGGGTCGTACGCTGGAACGGGAGGTGAACTTCCATGACTGCAAAGCAAGGCGATCGGATCATCATCCACGGTCGGACTGTCGGTGCCGCGGATCGGCACGGCGAGATCCTCGAGGTGCGCGGTGCGGACGGGATGCCGCCATACGCCGTCCGATTCGACGACGGCCACGAAACACTGATTTTCCCCGGCACTGACTTCATGATCGAGGAGAAGCGGGCGAACGCGACATAATCCGCGACGGGTTGTCGTCGCACGGGCGAGATGGACGGCGTGATCTCGATCAGACCGGATGGAAACGCTGAAAGCGCATCCGCAACTTCGAGTGTCAGGTGGTCCCGTTGTCCTCAGGTTCGACGTAGGCCGCCTGCTCCTCGGCCGTGGCGTAATAGGCGTATGCCACCTTAATCAGCCAAACGGCGCATTGTCGAAGTTCGCTTTGATCGAGCGCAGAGCGACAAGTTCGTGGGTGACATCCCTGGTCTGGTCGTAGAGGCCGCGGTACAGGCGGAACAGCTCGTTGTAAAAGGTGCCGAGTTCCTCCCGCGGTGTGACCACTCGCTGTGGTGGGTTCCACGCGTCGATGTCTGCGCCTTCTGTCGCCTGCGCAGCGAGCATTGCGGCGCCGAAGCTCGCCCCGATCGTGACCGTGGGCAGCAATTGTTCGAGGCCCGTCACGTCGGAGACGATCTGGGTCCATAGGTCCCCTTGTGTTCCTCCGCCGACCGCAATCGCTCGCGTTACCTCGCCGCCGGTTGCCGCCAACGCTTGCAGGTTGTGGCGCACGCCGAGCGCGGTCGCTTCAAGCGACGCGCGGTAGAGGTCTCCTCTGGTCGTTGAGACAGTGAGCCCGGCGATGGTGCCGCGCGCATCCGGGTCCGAGAGGGGGGAACGCTCCCCGGAGAAGTACGGGAGCATCAGCAGTCCGTTGCTGCCCGGCCCCGCGGCATCCGCTTCATTAAGGAGCGTTTCGAATGGCGGTGAACCGAACAGCTCGCGAGACCAGCCGGTGATCGCGCCCGACGTTGCCATCCCGGCGGCCAGGCTGTAGCTGCCCGGAAAGGCGCCCACGGTGCCCCAGAGCACATCGGACGTGACGCGCTCCGCCGTGGTGTTGACGAGGAACATGGTCGTGCCGTACATCAACATCAGGTCGCCGGGGTGGTGGGCGCCGACGCTGACCGCTTCGGTCCAGGCATCGATGGTCCCGGCAATGACGGGCGTGCCTTCCGGTAATCCGGTTTCGCGTGCTGCATCGCCCGTTACTGTGCCTGCAATCTCTCCTGGCCAGCACAGCGCGGGCAGGCGAAGGCCGGGCAAGACCCGCTCGACCCGCGGCTCTATCCAGGTGAGCGACCGAGTGTCGTAGAGAGGAGTGCACTGGCTGGCGGAATGGTGATCGAGGACGTATTCCCCGGTGAGGTGCCAGACCAGCCAGGAGCTCGGCATGAAGAACGTGCGCGTGCGAGCCGCGATCTCTGGTTCGTTCTCACTGATCCACAGCAGCTTCGGACCGGCCGACTGTGTCGAGAGGGCGGAGCCGCAGGTTTCGACGATCGCCCCCTGCCCCAGCTCGCGATTCAGGGTGGCGATCTGTTCGACCGCCCTGGTGTCGATCCCGTAGAGGATGGCGGGCCGCAACGGCGAACCGTTGCCGTCTGCAACCGCTACGCAGGGACCCATCCCGCTTACCCCAACTGCCTCGACAGGGACGGGGGAGATCGCGACGAGCTCGCGGGTGATCGAGACGAACTCGTCCCACCACACCCTGGCGTCCATCTCGACGTGCTGCGGGTGAGGGCGCTGCACCGAGTGCTCGCGGGTGGCCGACGCGACGACCGTGCCGTCTGACACCAAAACGCCTTTGCTGCTCGACGTGCCGATGTCCACACCGATGTAATTGGCGCTCACGGGCGTGCGGGAATGGCATCGCCGCAAAGGTGCACAGCGACGCCGAGCGCGTCGAAAGCAGCAGCCTTTGCGAGGAGTGCCTTGTCGGCGGTTTCGGCGTCTGCAGCGTAGGCCACCTGGAGATGGTTGGCTTTGTGGCGGGCCATGAATTGGTCGCGCGTGACGCCGTGCAGAACGGCGTGCATGATGGGCCACTCTGGATTCGTGGCCGCCCAACGGCGCTCGGTCTCTTCGGCAGGCAGCTCGATCGCGCTGGCTCGTCCGATGTCGAAATGGAGCGCACCCGCCTGCACGTACAGCCTCGACCATACGATCTCACCTGGCTTGGACACGCCACGGATCGTCCCTCCGCCGGCGGGGAAGAACACCGGGCTCTGGCGCATGCTCACCGCTTCGGCGTAGCCGCCTGCGAAGTGCGAAGGCGGAACCGATCCCGAGATTTCGAACACCCACACGAAGTTGTCCCCGTAGGTTTCCCCCCAGCGCACGTCGTGCAGGGTGGTCGCGGGGTCCAGGCCCATGGCGGTCCAGACGCGGTTGGTCACGAGCGCGTCGACTGCGACCCCTTCGTCCGCCTCGTTGAAATTGGGGAGAGCGGCGGCCGGCCAGAGCTCGCGCGCACCGTCGCGAGAGTGCACCGGCGGTCGGTCGACGTTGTTGAGCAGGCCCTCGGCGAGGTCGGACGCCGGAACCAGGTCTTTGAGACCCTGCTGATACTGGATGCCCACGGCGTCGACTCCGAAGTCGTCGCTGATGCGGAGCGCGGCGATGTACATCTTGCACTGGTTGAGCAGCTGGCCGTCGGTCAGCTCGGTCGCCTCATCGGTACCGGTCAGGAAACGCATGCCTTTGTCTTCGAGCCAGCGCCGTACCGCGGCCGCTTCGTGGTCGGGAACACGGAGCATCTCGGCGTAGAGGGCGCTCTGGGAAAGTCGCTCCTTGTAGATTCCGAGCGGGTTGAGCAGTTCGTCGTCAATGATCGCGTTGTACATGCCCATGCAGCCCTCGTCGAAGACGGCAATGATGGCCTTCTCGGTCTGCAGCTGGGCGGCAATGGCGCGGCCGAGGTCGGCTTCCTCGCTCGCGGGCAGGGTGGGCAGGTCGCGGACGTGAGAGGCATCGTGGATGATTGCTCCCGTCTCCGCCCATTCGCGGAGGCGGTCCTGCGCCCACGTGTCCGTGAAGTCGACGCTCCAGACGGTCGAATACGACTTGCCCATCTTCGTCAGGCCCGCGTTCAGCCCGAGAAGGCCGACGAGTCCCGGCCAGTCACCCGCGAAGTTCGCGGCGGTGAGGATGGGGCCGCGATGGGTACGGAGTCCTGCCAGCACGTGGTGGCTGTACTGCCACACGGCTTCCGCGACGATGAGAGGGGCGTCTGCAGGGATGTGCGCGAAGACGTCGAGCCCCATTCGCTGGCTCGAGATGAAGCCGTGGCCCGTCGCGGGATCAATGGGGTTCGCGCGGACAATGCGCCAGCCCAGTTCGGTGAACGCAGCCCCCAGCGCTTGCTCCAATGCGATCTGGGTTTCCCAGCCGGCGACGTTTGCCGATTCCCGGAGATCTCCGCTGGCGACCAGATAGGCGGTCAGCGGGGGGACGGCGGCCTCCAGGGGAGGAGTGGGAAATGCGTACGACGTCATGGTTGACTCCTTCGTCTTATGGAACGTCGCCCACCTTTCCAGAAATCGATTACTGGGTCAAGTGGGAGTCTGATTCACGGGTATTTCCTGCTGAGAAAACGATTATTCACCTAGACTTGCGTCATGGTGAAGATCAGCGACGTCGCGCGTGAAGCCGGAGTATCCGCTGCCACCGTCTCACGTGCCCTTAACCGGCAACCGAATGTCAACCCTGATTACGCCGAGCGGGTGCGGGCGGCGGCCGAGCGCCTCGGCTACCGCCCAAACGGCATTGCGAGAAGCCTGAGAAAGCAGTCCACCAATCTCCTCGCCCTGATCATCAGCGACGTGGCCAACCCGTTCTTCACGGCGGTCACCAGGGGAGTCGAAGACATCGCCCAGCAGAACGGGTACTCGATCCTGCTCTGCAATGCCGATGAGGATGCCGCAAAAGAGGCGACGTATCTCGAAGTGGCCGAACAACACCAGGTGGCGGGAGTTGTGCTCTCGCCGCACGCCGCTGACACCGACATCTCCCGTCTCGCTGCTGCAGGCATCCCTGTGGTCGTGATTGACCGGCCACTGGATGCCGCTGTCGACTCCGTGCTGGTCAACTCGTTCGACGGAGCGAAGTCTGCGACGGAGCACCTTCTCGATGAAGGGTGGAAGCGGCCGGCCTGTATCACCGGCCCTGAGGATGCCGAAACCGCGCGGCAGCGCTTGAACGGCTATCTGAAGGCGATTGAGGAGTATGGCAGCGTCGGGCCCCTCTACCGCCACGCACCGTTCCGCCAAGGAGGTGGCCGCCAGGCGACATCACAACTTTTGGACTCCCCGGAGCCACCCGATGCGCTCTTCGTCGCGAACTCGCAGATGGCCCTCGGCGTCCTGGACGAGCTGGCCCGCAGGCGGATGGTCATCGGCACCGACATCGGTGTCATCACGTTCGACGACGCGCCCTGGGCGCCGTTCGTGAATTCACCGCTCTCGGTAGTGGCGCAGCCCGCATACGACATCGGCGCTCAGGCGGCGCAGCTGTTGACAGAGCGGATCGGCCACAGCGCCCCCAGTTCACCTCGAACGCTCACACTGTCCACCCACCTGATCGTTCGCGACAGCTCGCGACGCTCTGCGTAACTGGCGCCGGATCCTCGCCGATCGTGAGAGCACTTGACAGGGCACGCACAGCTTCCATATAGTCAAGAAATCGATTACAAACGAATCAGCTTGGATCGTTAGAAAACGATTACTCACGTTTTTGACGGCGCTCAATGAGGAGTGGAAGCATGTCCTATTCGATGTGGATGCTGGAGTACTCGCACTGCCTTGCGCAGCCGATGGGATGCATCTTCTACGGGGCGTGGAACGCCGGCACTCGGGCGTTCTCATACAGCTACGTCTACATCGAAGGCAACGGGCACAAGATCCTCGTCGACATCGGCCACGACAACAACTCGTCGAATCTCCACTACAACGAGATCAACGACATCACCGATTACCAGTATCCGGACGCGGTGCTGGCGAAGGTCGGTGTGCGCCCAGAGGAGATTGACACTGTCGTCCTCACCCACGCGCACTACGACCACGCGGGCGCCATGCGGTGGTTCCCGAACGCCACGTTCTACCTGCAGCGGCGCGAGCTCGAGACCTCCCGTGAGGCCCTCGAGGCGTCGCCTCTCTTCGACTCGCTCATCGGCGCGCTGGACCCGAGCGACATCTCGGAGCTCGAGCGCCTCGCCACCGCGGGTCGCCTTGTCTTGCTTGACGGTCCGCTCGAGCTCCTCCCTGGACTCGAGATCAAGACCGCCTGGGATACGCACACGAAGGGCGGCCAATACGCGGTACTGAACGACCACATCGGAAATCCGTGGGTCATCACCGGCGATGCCATGTACAGCTACGGGAATGCCGAAGGTATCGATGGCAAGGGCGGCTACGTGAATATCGGCTTCGGAGGAGGCAGTGGATGGGAAGGGCTGCTCCTCATCGATGAGCTGGTGAAGGCGGCCGGTGACACGTCCCGACTCGTCATCGTCCACGAGTCCGAAACGTTCACGCGGCACCCGTCCCGACTGTTCGACGACGGACTCTCCGTCGCCGAACTCGTGCTCGCGCCGGGCGAGGCCTCCCGGATCAACGCGAACGAAACCCGATAGCCACGACCTTCGCGGTCTGGCTTCATTACAAAGGAGTAATCAATGCGCAAGAAACCTGCAATCATGGCACTTTCGATCGCCGCGGCGGCGGCGCTCGCACTCAGCGGATGCTCGACTCCGGGCGACGGCACGGCGGCCGCGGCAAGCGGCAAGCCGACCAGCAAACTACTCGGAATCGTGACGATCACTGCCACCGATGCGAACAATGCGCGCGTGATCGCGGGTGCCACGGCGGCGGCCAAGGCTGCCGGGTGGACAGTCGATGTTGTCGACGCGGCGGGTAGCGCCGACACCGCCAACTCGGCGATCACAAACTTTGTCTCCAAGGGCGCGGGCATGATCTTCGACCTGGTCTTCCCGGTCACTTCCCTCGGCACAGGTCTGAGCAACGCCCGTACCGCGGGCATCCCGGTCGCCAGCTGGGGCGGCGGACTCACCCAGGGAGTAGTCATGACGACGGGAAACGGCGCTCCGTTCGCCCAGCCGGCGACGGATGCGCTGCTCAAGACCATCAACGACAACGGGTCGGTCCTCGCGCTCACGTACCGCACCGGCCAGGTGTGCCGCGACCGTGAGACCCTCTTCGACCAGATCGTGGCGAAGGCACCGAACGTCAAGGTGCAGAAAGAAGAAGTGAACATCCCGGGCTTCCTGCAGGATGGCTCCAAGTACGCCACCGCATGGATGGGCAGCCACCCCGCGGGTTCGGGCAACCTCGCCGTGTGGGGGTGCTGGGAGGATCCAACCCTTGGAGCGATCTCGGCGATCAAGCAGGCTGGCCGCACCGACATCAAGACGTTCGGGATCAACGGCTCGGCGACGGCAATCAAGGCGGTCCAAGACGGCAGCCTGACGGCAACCGTGTATGAGGATGGCACCGCTGAGGGCAAGACCATGTTCACGACGACTCTCGCCGCCATCAAAGCAGGGAGCAGCTGGAAGCAGAAGACCGTGAACGTTCCTGGCATCCTGGTCGACTCCTCGAACATCTCGCAGTTCGTGAGCGACCACCCCGAAGCCCTCAAGTAGCCGACGCCGTGCGCCACGACCGTCCAGGAATCGGATGACACCGACCATGAATGCGCAACAGGGGCCACCCACACCGCCAGCATCATTCCTTAACGTCTCGAACGTGCAGAAGTCGTTCGGCGGCGTCGCCGCACTCACATCGGTCTCGTTCGAGATTCGAGCGGGCGTGGTGCACGGCCTTGTCGGCGCGAACGGTGCCGGAAAGTCCACCATCATCCGGTGCCTTGCCGGAATCGAGCACCCCGACGCCGGGACCATCTCGGTCGACGGCGAAGAGGTGGAGATCGCCACTCCTGCTGACGCCACGCGCCTCGGGTTGGCATTCATTCATCAGGAGATGAGCCTGATCCCGGGCTGGGACGTTCTGCGGAACATGTCGCTCGGGATGCCGCACGCGACCCGGGTCGGCATCATCGACTGGCGACCGGCCAGGAAGCGCGCAAAGGAGGTCGCCGCACGTCTCGGCATGGTGTTCCCGCTCTCGACGAACGTCGACACCCTGAGTACGGCCGACCAGTGGCTGGTACTCATCGGGCGGGCGCTCATGCAGGATGCGCGGCTGATCGCGATGGATGAGCCCACCGCTTCGCTCTCGGTGAGCGAAGCGCGGCGCGTGCACTCGATCATCCGTGAGCTCGCAGCCAGCGGAACCGCGGTGGTGTTCGTATCGCACCGCCTCGACGAGGTGTCCGACCTGTGCGAAGACATCACGGTGTTCAAGGACGGCGAAGTTGTCAAGCGCGTGGTGTCGGACCGCACTTCAAAGGCTGACCTGGTTCGCGCGATTGTCGGGCGGGACCTGGTCATCCCGGATCGGGGCCGTCAGCCGTCCGCGCACGGCCGGCCGGTGCTTGAAGTCAAGGAGGTTTCCGACACGCACCTCCTGCGTGACGTGTCGCTGACCGTCCATGCGGGTGAGATCGTGGGTCTCGGTGGACTCGTCGGCGCCGGACGCACCGAACTCGCGCGTGTCATCTATGGTGCGGCCCGGGCGAGCTCGGGTACGGTTCGCCTCGACGGCGAGAACGTGCGTTTCAGGGAGCCGCGCGACGCGGTCGATGCGGGCATTGGCTTCGTTCCAGAAGAGCGGCGCGCCGAGGGCGTCTTCCTCGACCGCACGATCGACTTCAATGTCAATCTCGCAAGGCTCGACTCCCTCACTCCCAGCCGCTTCTGGCCGTACCTGAATCTGAAGAAGGGGCGGAAGCGCGCCCAGGATGCGGCGGACCTCGTAACGGTGAAAGCGACAGACGTCTCGGCGCTGGTCGGCTCCCTCTCGGGCGGGAACCAGCAGAAAGTTGTCATTGCCAGGTGGATGGTCGAACAGCCCAAGCTGCTGATCCTCGACGAGCCGTCCCGTGGCGTGGACGTTGGTGCCCGCGCAGAGGTGTACCGCGTCATCCGCGAACTCGCAGCCCGCGGGACCGCGATCCTCGCCATTTCGAGCGACAACGAGGAACTCGTCACCCTGTGCGATCGCGTGCACGTGATGGCAGAAGGCCGGTTCGTTGGCGAACTCGTCGGCCCAGAAATCACTGAGGACAGTATTGTCTCCCTCAGTTTCGCAAGACACGTAGAGAAGGAACACGCACTATGAGCTCGCAGCCGAATGTGGCGGCCGTAGCCCCTCTGATCAAGCCGCGTTCGTCGTTCGGGCGGGTGGCGCTTGTGACCACCTCCAAATACGGGACCTTGATCGCGATGGCGGTGATGATCCTGATCTTCGGACTCTCCGCTGGCAACGCGTTCCTCAGCGTGAACAACCTTCTCGCGATTCTGAACCAGTCGGCGCTGACAGCGATCATCGCCTCGGGGCTGACACTCGTGCTTGTCGTCGGTGAGATGGACCTCAGCATCGGCTACGCCGCCAGCCTCGCCGGGGTTCTGGTGACCGGTCTCATGGCGAAGCAGGGCCTGCCCGCCTTCATCGCTATCCTGATCACGCTCGCCGTCGGCGCCGGTATCGGTACGGTCAACGGCCTGCTCGTGACGAAGGCACGCGTAAACGCCGTCGTCGCGACTCTCGGAGTCGGCACTGTCCTCATCGGACTGGCGTTCGGCTACACCGCCGGTTCCCCGATCGTGCAGGTTCCTCGCGAGTTCACGAACATTACGCTGAGCCGGTTCGCCGGCGTGCAGGATCCGATCTGGTTCATGCTGATCGTGCTCGCGATCCTCTGGGTGGTTCTCAACCGCACTCCACTCGGGCAGCGGATGCAGGCGGTGGGTGCGAATCGAAATGCGGCTCGCCTCGCCGGCATCCGCGCCGACCGTTCCAAGATCGCCGCATTCGTGATCGCGGGCGTGGCAGCGGCACTCACCGGCATCCTTCTTGCATCGCTGCTCGGCAGCGGTACGGTCAGCGCGGCCGACGGATATTTGCTCGACTCGTTCGCTGCGGTCTTCCTTGGTGCGGCGACGCTGCGCGACGGCGAATTCCATATCGTCGGCACTCTGATCGGCGTGCTCGTCGTCAACATCGGGTTCAACGGCCTGAGCCTGGTCGGCACGCCGACGTTCTGGCAGTACGTCTTTAAGGGCGGCATCCTCGTGTTCGCTGTTGCGATGTCGACCGTGGCTCGGCGATATTCGAAGGCATAGCTGAACAGTTCCACGCAAAACAGCGACACGCGCAATAGCATCGGAACGTGACGAAACCAGTGCGAAGCGAACCGAGAAGCGCGGTGACGATCTATGAGGTGGCCGCTAAGGCAGGTGTTTCCGCGAGTACGGTTTCTCGAGTATTCAACGGGGTAAAGGTTTCCCCTGAGCTCATTCCCCTCGTGCGCCAGGCCGCGCAAGAACTGGACTTCACTCCCAATCAGAGCGCGCGCTCCCTTCGCACGCGAACGTCGGATGTCATCGGCCTCATCGTCGCCGACATCGAGAATCCCTTCTTCACGTCGCTCGCGCGCGGGGTCGAGGACACCGCTCGAGCTGCCGGCTATTCCGTGATGCTCGGCAACAGCGACGAAGAAGAGAGTAAGGAGCGCGAATATCTGGATGTCGCGCTGTCGCAACGCCTGGCAGGGGTCATCATCGCTCCGGCAACGGATCACTCTGATGTCAGCACCCTCCTTGCCCAGAACTGTCCGGTTGTCGCGGTCGACCGAACGCTGGCCGATGCGGATGTCGATTCCGTGATTGTCAACAATGCGGCGGGCGGTCGCGCAGCTACCGACGTTCTTCTGCAACAGGGTTTCCGACGGATTGCGTGCGTCGTCGGGCCCAGTTCGACACAGACAGCGGATGATCGTGCGCGCGGTTGGCATGACGCGATGACGAAGTTTGACCCGACCTTCGATGCCGATGCCTACCTGATGCACGCGAGTAACCATGTTCCCGGTGGCCGCGAGGCATTCGGGCTTCTGCTCGCGCTGCCCGAGCCGCCGGATGCGATCTTCGTCGGCCACAACCTCATGGCCATCGGCGTTCTCGAAGCCCTCGTCGAAACAGGGCGCACACCATACGAATTCGGGGTCTCCGTGTTTGGCGATCTGCCGTTTGTTGGCCTCGTGCCACCCGGGATCCACCTTATTTCCCTGCCGGCTCGAGAGCTCGGCGAGATGGCCGCCCGCGTCCTCCTGGAGAGGATCGCGGGCGACACCCAACCACCGCGGACGATTGTTCTGGGTACGCCGTGGCACCCGCGTCTCATCGGCGCACCCAGGTCCGCCTAGCGCGCGAGCTCGCCCCTTAGCTTTTCGGTTCGCTCAACCCAGAATCCGTTGTCGAGCCACACCGTGACGGTGGCTCCTCCGTCGCCATCGAATTCGAACCGCCAGATTCGTCGGAACGGTGTCTCGACGCACTGCTGGTGCACTTCGAACGTGCCTTCATCTACCGCTCCGGCACGGCTCTCGGTGGTCGCCTCCGACATCTCCTCGTACGGCCAGAATCCTGTGATCCCGCGCTGCCATTCGTCGCGCCCGGCCGGAACCACCTCTTGGCGTCCGGTGTCGTCGACGGCGATGAGGTGCGTGTTTTGCCCATCGAACTCCAGTCGTACTGATGCCGCATGCAGCGTGTTGGGCGGCAGCCGGATGTCTCGCCCCGCAGCGGCCATCATGATGGGAGTGAGCTCGTCGAGGAACGCTGGTACCGGAGTTTCCTGGCGTGCCAGCGTTCTGGTCAGGGCGTCGACGCCCGACGGATTCTCTGGCAGTGGCTCATTGTGAATCCCAGGCAGGAGGAACTCCCACAGCGTTTCCGTGATCGCACGGCTGTCCAGGACGCCCGCCGTGATCGCCACG
>JAUZGC010000076.1 GCA_030840105.1 Microbacteriaceae bacterium | reverse complement strand
GCATCCGCCGTCTCGTGCGGCGAGGGCGATGCGTTGGTGGGTGTTGTAGAGGCGTTGTTCTCGGCCGAGGTTGATCGGCTGCCCGGTCTCATCGAAGGTGATGGTCACGGTGCCGGCGTTGCAGGCGATGCGTTCGACGGTTTCGATTGAGACGGGGGTGTTGCATCCTTCGATCCGGCCGTGACCGGTGCGCTGAGCCAACGCGGTCGCGGTGACCAGCACCCGGACCGCAGGGGGACGCGTACCAGTGATGGTGTGGCTGCCTGCGGTGTCCGCGTCGATTCCCATCCGCAGCAGTTGGGTGAGTGCGTCGTGCACATACTGCACCGTCGTGCGGGGATCGCGTGAGATCGCATCCGCCCAGGCCGTGTCTGCCTGGTTGATGAATCGGGGGCCGCCGCGCCGTGGGGAGGCGAGGGTGTCGTAGACGTCGTCCCAGTACGCGGCGGACTCAATGTCGGGGTCGATGATGTACCGGCTGATCCCATTCGGACGCCGCACCCGGCGCACGGACCGCTCCTCGTAGATCGCCCGTTCCCGCTTCGCGATCCCCGCCGCATCAAGCTGATCGCGGAGTTCGCGTGCGCGTTTGAGGAGCCGGTCGGCATCGAGGGTGGCCGCTTCGCCCAGCAGGGTGCGCGCGGCAGCCGCGAGATCCTCGCCGGTCACCCCGGCACCGGTGGTTCCGCCGGTGGCACCCGTGCCCGCCGCATCCGCACCATCCGCACCATCCGGTGCATCCGCTGAGGGCTCGCCGAGTCCGGACCGGATCGCGTTCGCCGCATCTACCGAGAGCGCTCCGCTGGCAACGGCGGCGCCTACTTCTGCCAACCACGGCTCGTGGGCGGCGGATTCCGTGTCGGCGAGTCCGCTGCCTGGCTGCTGCCCCGCAAGGGCGTCTCGCACCAGCGCGCCGGCGTGGACGAGTGTCAGGGCGCCGCGCGCGGTCGACCCGGTTTCGTGTTGGATGAGGGCTTCGGGGGTGCGGAACCCTTCCCGCTGTGCGAGACCGTCGTAGCCGAGTTCCCGGCGTGAGCGGTAGCTGACCTCGCCGGCAACGAGGGAGGCGCGGGCGTCCACCATGCGGCGGATCTCAGCGAGTGCGCGAAGCGAGCTGAGCAGCCCGTCGTGATCGAGTTGCTTGATGACCTCGACATCGGCTGGGATCGCGTCGGCCGCAGACCGCACCGCATCAAGCGATGCGGTGAACGTGTCTACGAGTGGGGCCATGCAACGAGTCTGGCAGGTTCGAACATTCCTCTGCCGGGAACGCACGAATCGTGGGACAAGTCAGACCGAAAGGACCCTGTGGAGGAGGAGGCCAGCCCCAGGGAGCAGAGGGCGCAGAAGGTATTGGGAAACACGCCATGGCACCCAGTTGCGTGATGACTCACATTTTGCGCCGGACGACTGCCCGCCGGACGGCTTGCCCTCGGACGGCTTGCGCAGCGCGGCTCGCGCCTTACGGCTGCCGCCGCATGGCGCCCGCCGGACGGCTTGCCCCGGACGGCTGCCCCGGACGGCGCCCCCCGCACGCCTGCCGCCGCATGGCGCCCGCCAACGGGCCTACTTCGTGGCGACGAGTTGCGCTGTAAGCCAGTCCGCCGCGCGCGCGAGCGACGCTGGCGGGAAGTCGTGCGGGCCGTCGAAGACCTCGAGCTGGGCAGTGCCCGGCGTGAACCCGGCGAACGCGTCCTGCGCGCCCCACAGCGGCGCGTGCTCGTCCTCCGTGCCCGCGGTGGCGAAGACGGCCTGGTTCTCGATCGCCGACGCGACGCCGGTCATGTCGCCGATGGCGAGAATCCCCGGCACATACACGCTCGGGTTGTGCAGGATGTTCATGGTGCGGAAGGACTCGATGGTGCCCAGCCCGCAGCTGATCACGGATGCGCGGATCCTCGGGTCGCACGCCGTCGCGAAGAGCGTCACCTGCCCGCCGAGGGAATGTCCGATCATGCCAAGCGGGCCTTCGATGTCGGTGTGGTCGTCCAGCCAGGAGACGGCGGCGAGGACATCCGTCACGTGCTTGGCTTGAAGGCTCGAGCCTTCCGCCAGCAGGTTCGCGGAGACGAACTGCTCGAACCCGCGCTCGTTGTCCCAAGGGCCGCGACGGGCCTCGAAGCCGATGAGGTCGGGGACGATGACGGCAACGCCGCGCTTTGCGAGCTCCAGCGCGTACTTCATGTGCGGGTCGCCGGCGAGACCGGCCGGCTCACTTTTGCCGAGGTGGTACTGGCCGTTGTGCTGGTGCACGGCCACGGCGCCCGGCCACGGCCCTGGCGTGGCCGGGGTCAGGAAGAGTGACGGGATGTCGCCCGCGCCCTCACGCACGAGGGTGAGCGAACGGATCGAAACCCCGTCGACGCTGGACTGGAACGATCCCCACGACGCCGTCGGTGTGGCTTCGGGCGATTCCTGCCTCCCGAGGAGCTCGAGGACCTGTTTGCGAGACGCCATCGGTGGAACCTTTCGTTCAAGTACCGTCCAATCCTATTAGCGACCGTTGATTGATTATGATGAAATCGGGGCAAGTTCGTGCACCATTGATCGGCACCGTCTGGGTTGGAGTGGTCTGTTGGCTGAAGTTGTTCTTATGGAAAGCCAAGAGGCTGCTGGTGAGCTCGTCGCTGGGGCGATCCGCGAACTGATCACGGCCAAGCCTGACGCCGTTCTCGGACTGGCTACGGGGTCGACTCCGCTGCCCGTCTATCAGGCTCTCGCGAAGTCTTTCGCCGCTGACCCGATCGACGTCTCCCGGGTGCGCGGCTTCGCGCTCGACGAGTACGTCGGACTTCCGCCGGGGCATCCGGAGAGCTACCGGGCCGTGATCACCCGCGACGTCGTCGAGCCACTCGGCCTCACCCCCGAGAACATCCACGTGCCCAACGGCGACCCGGCCACCATCCGGACCGCTGGAGACGATTACGAGCGCGCGATCATTGCCGCCGGTGGCGTCGACATCCAGATTCTCGGCATCGGGCGTACGGGCCACCTCGGCTTCAACGAGCCGGGCTCCTCGTTCGGTTCGACGACGCGCATCAAGACCCTCACCGAGAAGACGCGGGCGGACAACGCGCGATTCTTCGACTCCCCGGATGACGTGCCCATGCACTGCATCACCCAGGGTCTCGGCACGATCCTGCGTGCGCGCCACCTCGTGGTGCTCGCGTTCGGCGAGAGCAAAGCGGATGCGATCGCTGCCGCAGTCGAAGGGCCGATGACGGCGAGCCAGCCAGGATCCGCGATCCAGCTGCACCCGCACGTCACCGTGATCGTCGACGCGGCCGCCGCGAGCAAGCTCGCGAATCTCGCGTACTACAAGCACGCCTGGGCTCACAAGGCGCCCTGGGAAGGGATCTAGGCTCGGCCTGTATTGGCCAGCGCCGTTGGTGTTCGAGGCCGGTGGCACTCGTGCCCGAGGCAGCGGGATTGATGAAGTGTTGCTCAGCTCTGGAACCAGGTCGGCAGCTGCGCGCACCTCGTCACCCTGGATTTCTGCACAATCGAGCAGGGTTAAGTCCTAGGTTGCTGGGGCAAGTTTGATGGTCCTCGGTTGCGTGTCGGCGACGAAGGAAGGTGTCAGCGCAGCAACCGGCACTATCGGCAATTTGGCCTTCTAGCGATTGGGGAATCGTGTCTACTCCACCCCTCGTGCTCATTGTGACCGCTGCTCTCATGCTTTCGTAGATCGCCCGCACGATGAGCACACCGACGACGCGACTGGCAGCGGCCTGGAACCGAGCCGTTAGGAGGCACGGCTGGGTAAGCGGTGGCGGACGTAAAGTGCGAGTCCGCTGCCAATGATCAATGGTGCCGCCCATGACGCGGCGGCTGCGACGCCGAGAAACTCGGGAAAGCTCCCGCCGGCGATCTGGGCTGCAACCACGATCGCCACTGTTGCGAAGGTGCCAGCGGCAAGGAGAGCGGCTTGATGGAGCCCGAGCCGGGGAACTGCTGACGTCAGACAGAGGCCGGCGATGATCGTCCACGCGGCTATCCCGGGCCCGGCGGGCCAGAGGAGGGTGGCGGCGAGAATCCCGGCACTGACCTCGGCTGCGGCAGCAAGGACACAAAGCGCACGTGCCGATGCGCCCAGGCCGAAGAGGTTGGCGAACAATGCTCCGATGAGTGCGATCGCTGTCAGGATCGTCGGATTCGCGAATGGTCCAATGAACCCGCCGCCCGAGCTTCCTGGGGCCCACGCAATCACGAAAACATAGAAGAGCGAAAACGCCAGCGCCGTCACGAGCACAGCCAACGCGACGCCGGACAGTCGCTCGCGACGGGTGAGTCGCGTCTGCAGGCCAGCAAGCGCAAGGTGCAGTCCTTCCCCCGTTCCCGGCTTGTCGCGGTGCTCAGCATCCGCCTGATCGAGAAGAACTCCGATGAAGGCGGGGCCGTTGAGCTCTCGCCACTCTGATGGGTACCAACGGATGAGGCGGACGTACACGTCGTGAAGTCGTTCGCTCATGCCATCTTCCCCCTCGGCGTGAGCCCGAGCGTGGAGCGAGCTCGCTGCGATGCAGCCTCCATTCGGCCCACCTCCGCTGTCAGCTTGGCTTCGCCCTCGCCCGTAACTTTGAAGTACCTGCGGAGGCGGCCATCGACGATTTCATCACCATCGGACGCCACAAGCCCGTCGCGAGCGAGACGATCCAATGCTGCATACAACGTTGGAACCTTCAGTCGCACGCGGTCGTCGGAGAGTTCTCGTACTTCCTCGATCAGTGCGTAGCCATGGTGCCGCCCCCTCGCGAGGGCGAGAAGTATCCAAAATGTTGAGGCCCGCATCTCTTCGCTCACGCGAGAAGAATATTCTCTCCGATAGAGCATGTCAAATTTGCATTCGCCGCTTGTTTGTCGACTCTCCCTATTGTCATCAGATTCTTGCGAATACGGATGCAGTTGCCGCACGGTCGCTGCCAGAGTGGTCAACATACTTGGGAGGAGTTCGCACTGATGGATCTCGAATCGTGGAAGAGAACTCCCATTTTCGGCCACGTATCGGCTGTTTTCTGGGCCGTGGATCCAGCAGGAGTAGGACCACGGGAGGACGAGAACGATTCCGAGTATGAGCAAGTAGTTGTAGGCGTTTTGAATATGTTCGTCAACGGGGCAGACATAGACAGCACAAGCAGGATGCTGCTTGACACCTTTACCGAAGATTGGGGTCTGTCGGAGGTCGAATCGTTGCCTGGGCCCCTCTCCACGATGGTATGCGAAATTGCCACTGATTCGTTTGAGATCTTTCGCCGAAACCTGAGCGGTCAGCGTGATGACACCGCCCAATGACGACGTCGCTAAGGACCCTGCGCATCGCCAAGGGACTAGGGGGCGAACCGCGTCGTGGGGCTGGCACCGCGCGAACATTTACGGCCCCATCGGTTACGCCGACACCGCCGTGCTCGTTGTGCGCGGAGCCGATGAGATCGTTCTGCCGTTCCTTGTCATCAGCGACCGCGGCACGGGCCTGAAGCCGATGGACGGGCGCGCTCTGGATGAGCTGTTCGCTAGGATCATTCGCGCGGGTGTCGTGACTCGACGCAGAGCGGCGAGCGAATAGCTGTTGGAGCCAGCCTGATGGGGCTGCGTCCCGTGGGGTCGCGTAATGCTCAGCGGCTGTGAGCGTTGCTTCGTCAAACCGCCCTCAGCTAACGCGCCGTGATCTGCCTCACGGCCACCCTCATCCGGCTCAACTCAGGGTTCATCAGCCTTAGAGTCTCCCCGCAAGCAGCCAGCCGGCGCCCGAGCATTCGAACAGCACGCCCGGCTCTCCGGGAACGCCGTCGATCAGGGG
>JAUZGC010000066.1 GCA_030840105.1 Microbacteriaceae bacterium | reverse complement strand
AGGGCGGAGCACCATTCCGTTACCTCGGCCGCGAAACTCCCGACGCGGAGTGGATGTCACTGGGCGATGACGGTCGAATGGACGGTGACGGGTATCTCTGGGTGATCGATCGCGCGGAGGACGTCATCGTTTCCGGCCGGGTGACGGTCTACCCGATCGAGGTCGAGCGGGTTCTCGAGCAGCACCCCCTGGTCCGGTCAGCCGTTGCCTTCGGGGTGCCGGACGCAGACCTGGGCGCACTCGTACACGCCATCGTCGATATTGCCGATGCCGAACTCGGCACTGCGGAACTTCTGGTCTGGGCACAAGCCAAGCTCGCTCCGGAAATGGTGCCCCGGATAATAGAGCTATCTCGCGAGCCTGTCCGGGATGACGCGGGAAAAGTGAGGCGCAGCATCCTCGCACGCGGCCGGGCCGACGCAAGCGCCTCGCCCTAGACTGGACTGTATGGCCATCACGAAGCTCGCGGCAGTCGCAGCACACTTCGGACGGGACATCAACCGTGCTCTGGCGAAAATCGCCGGGATCATCGAAGACGCCCGTGACGCTGACGTGTCACTGCTGGTGCTCCCGGATGCAACACTCGGTGGCTACCTCGCCGACATGGCCCACCCCGACCCGGCGTCGATGCCGCCGTCCGTGTCCATCGATGGTCCCGAGCTTCGTAGAATCGCCGAGCTGGCCGGTGACATGGTGGTCTGCCTCGGCTTCACCGAGGAGGAGTGGCGCGACGGATCCCTCGTTCGCTACAACACTGCGGTGGCACTGACCGGTACCGGCATTCTCGGGACGCATCGGAAGGTGCATCAGCCCCTCGGTGAGTCACTCGTCTTCTCACCGGGCGACACGTTCCAGGCTTTCGACACCCCGATCGGTCGGATGGGCTTGCTCATCGACTACGACAAGACATTCCCTGAGGCGGCCAGGTCGCTGGCGTTGGATGGCGCCGTCATCATCGCGTGCCTCTCGGCATGGCCGGCGAGTGTCACCGACAGGGCGGAGCGGCTTCAGCAAGACCGTCAGTCGCGCCTCTTCGACCTCTACGACTGTGCCCGCGCGGCGGAGAACCAGGTCATCCTTGTCTCCTCGAACCAGACCGGGGTCACCGGCGGTTTGCGGTTCCTCGGTCAGGCGAAAGTGGTGGGACCTGGTGGCGACGTGCTGTCTCGGACCTGGTCGCGCGGGGCTCTGGCCATTGCGGCGATCGACGTGGAGCACGAGATCACCCGAGCGCGCCGGGTGCTCCACCATCTTGAAGAGCGGGTGCTGCCCAGTTACCACGACGCGCTGGTTGTGCCGACCGCAGGCAGCTGAGCCGCGATCCGGCCTGGCTCCTGGACCTTCCGCAACAGGCGCAATGGCGCAGCAACCTCACCGCGCGCGGACAGCGTCACTCCGGGAAGATCTGGCCGATCTTCTCGCGCTTCTCGGCCTGGAAGCCGTCTTCCGCGCGGCCGAGCGCCCAGTAGGCGGAGAGCGACATCGAGCGCCGCTCGAGCCCCCACACGTCCTGAAGCACTGCCCGGATGTCCTTCATCGCCTGGCGCTCGCCGTGTACGAATACCTCGATTGGTCCAGCTGGCGGAAGCATGGCGCGAAGCGCGTCGACGAGTACGGTTCCCGGTTGAGCGGGGTTCCCGTCTCTGCCACCGGCCTCGCGGTGCAGCCAGCGCACTTCGACCCCGGATGGGGCGGTGAGAGCGATCTCATCGGCGGGGCCATCAACTTCGATCGCGGCAGTCCCCGTTGCTTCAGCCGGCATGGACTCCAGTGCCGCTGCGATCGCAGGAATGGCGGCCTCGTCACCCAGGAGAAGACGCCGAATGGATGGGTCGGGCGCGGGCGCAAACGCTCCGCCTGGTCCAGTCAGCGAAACGACGTCGCCCGGCCGGGCCGCGGCGGCCCACGGTCCGGCGATGCCTTCGTCACCGTGGACGACGAAATCAATGGCGATCGTGCGCGCTTCGTAGTCGACCAGCCGCACGGTGTACGTGCGTCGAGCAGGCATGTCTTCCAGCGAGAGGCGCTCGCGCAGTGCGTCGAGGTCGTATGGCGGGGTCAGGCCGAGTTCGGGCTTGGCGAACAGCAGTTTGACGTACTTGTCCGTCGCCGCGAGGCGCGAAGGATCCGCTTCGGCGACAAAGGCGTCGAAGGCAGGACCGCCGAGATGGACGCGCACGAGGTGGGGCGAGACGAGTTCAGAGCGCTCAACGCTGAAGACGTGTTGGGCCGCGGCACGTCGAGCGCGCGGGTCAGGCGACGCATCCGACGCCGCACCGACCGCCTGTGCAGACAATTCTGAGCTCATCGTGAAAATCTCATCCGTTCATGCTTACAGCATCAGCCTCACAAGACGCTGCGTTCCGGCTACCTCACAGCCCTTCAGCGACAGCCGCAGCGGCTTGCAGCCACGCGCGCCGCGAGGCCGGCAAAAGAGCGGCGTACTCAAGTCGCCCACCGTGGATTGCCGGATCGAACGGCACCGAAACGGCTTGTCGCGCCAACGGCTCAAAGCCGGCGGCGACCTTGCGTGCGTCAGCGGCAGCGCCCGCCTTCTCGGATTGGGAGACGATCACGACCGCCTGGGATGCCAGCCGAGCGGATGCTTCATCGCGCTGGGACAACGCCTCCAGGAGTAACGCGCCTGCTTCCGCGTGCTCGCCAAGAACAGTCGTCGCGATCACCAGCTGGTCGGTGTGGTCGATCATTCGCAGCCAGCGTTCCGCTGACTCGTCGTTGCCGCTGTCGATGAAAATCAGGCGGAAGTACTTCGCAGCGACCGAGTGCAGGTTGTCGAAGTCGTCGGAAGAGATTCGCTGCTGGGTGGCGAGCATGGTGGGATTCGAGCGCAGCACGTCGTACTTGTCGCCCGTCTGGTGGTGCACGAAATGCGACAGATCGGATGACTGGGCGGCGGGCGAGAGCAGATGCTCCGTGTTCGGAAGAAGCGTCTGCACGGTGGCGTCGTGCGGTCCCTGCTCGGTACGCCAGCCAAGCGTCCCCCGCGTCTCGTTGTTGTCCCAGGCGAGCACACCGGAGCCGCCATTGCGCGCGAAGACCGCTGCCAGCATCGCGGTAGTCGGCGTCTTGTTCGCACCGCCCTTGCCGTTCACGATCGCGATGGTCCGCGGTCCGGCCCAGTGCTGGCTGACGGCGTGCGTCTCCTCGCGTTCGATGCGCTCCTTGGTGGACGCAGGGATTGGCAGCCCGGTCTTGGCAATGAACCCGCGCCAGCCCTTCCTCGCGCGATCGGACTTCGTGCGCTGTTCCGTGAGGAACGATGTGCGGCCGGCCAGGGGCGCAGGCTCGGGCTCGGTATCGATCAGCAGCGCGGGATTTGGCCGGGTCTCTGGATGCGGCGGCGGGGTGGGAATCGGCCGGGTCTCCGGATGCGGCGCGAGAGTGGGATTCGGCTGGATTGGTAGATGCGACGGCAGTATGGGATTCGGCTGTGTTGCAGGATGCGGCGGCAGCGGGAACAGCGACGCGAATGCGTCTGCCTGCTCGATCGCCTGCTCAGTGGGGATGCGCTCCTCCCCACTGATCTCGCCATTGCCATGCACGACCAGCAACCACGCGCCGTCGTCG
>JAUZGC010000063.1 GCA_030840105.1 Microbacteriaceae bacterium | reverse complement strand
TCCGGGCATGCCAAGGTGCTGTTTATGCGAGTCGGGGAATGCACCGCGGGCCATGAGCGTGGTCACGACCGGCGCGCCGACCGGTTCGGCGAGCTCGAGCAGCTCGGCGGATGCCTCCGCACGAATCACCCCGCCGCCCACGTAGAGCACGGGTCGCTTGGCTGCGAGCAGCAACTGGGCAGCCGCCTGGATCTGCTTGCCGTGCGCCTTGGTCACCGGGCGGTAACCCGGAAGGTCAACCTTCGGCGGCCAGACGAACGGCGCGCTGTTCTGCTGCGCATCCTTGGTCACGTCGACAAGCACCGGTCCTGGACGGCCGGTCGTCGCAATGTGGACCGCCGCGGCGATGGTCGCTGGGACATCCTCCGGACGCGTCACAAGGAACGAGTGCTTGGTGATCGGCATCGTGATCCCCACGATGTCGACCTCCTGGAACGCGTCGGTTCCCATCGAGGTGGAGAAGACCTGGCCGGTGATCGCGAGCAGCGGCACCGAGTCCATGTGGGCATCCGCGATTGCTGTTACGAGATTGGTCGCTCCCGGACCGGACGTGGCGATGCACACACCGAGCTTGCCGGTGGATGATGCGTAGCCCTCTGCAGCGTGCCCCGCACCCTGTTCATGGCGAACCAGGATGTGGCGAATGGCGGTCGACGACATGAGCTCGTCGTAGAAGGGCATGATCGCTCCGCCGGGGAGGCCGAACACGTCCTTGATGCCGAGGTGTTCGAGGGAGCGCAGGATGGCCCCTGAACCGGTCAGAATTTCTGGCTCGTCGGGCGAGCCGTGTGGCACGGGCGTTAATTCCGTGGACATCAGATTCCTTGTGTGAGATGAGGCGCGAATGATGAATACGCAACTACCCCGTGATCGCGCCCTCAGCTGCTGAGTGCACAAGCCTCGAATACTTAGCGAGAACGCCACGGGTGTAGCGCGGAGCAAGCGGGGCCCAGCCTTCACGGCGGGCGGCCAGCTCGGCCTCGTCGACAAGTAGGTCAAGCGAGCGAGCTGCGATATCGACCCGTATCAGATCACCATCGCGCACGAAGGCAATGGGACCAGCGTCCACTGCTTCGGGTGCTATGTGGCCGATGCACAGGCCGGTTGTGCCGCCTGAGAATCGACCGTCCGTCAATAGTAGTACATCCTTACCGAGGCCTGCTCCCTTGATGGCCGCCGTGATCGCGAGCATCTCGCGCATCCCCGGTCCGCCCTTCGGGCCCTCGTAGCGGATGATCAGGACGTCGCCCTTGTTGATGGCGCCCTCGGTGAGTGCGTCCATCGCGCCTCGTTCGCGCTCGAACACGCGAGCAGGTCCCTCGAAGACGCCGGCGTCGAAGCCCGCTGTCTTGACGACAGCACCCTCCGGGGCCAGGGAGCCCTTGAGCACCGTGAGCCCACCGGTTGCGTGGATCGGGTTGTCCAGCGTGCGGATGACCGTGCCGTCCAGCGCCGGCGGGTTCAGCTCGGCCAGGTTCTCTGCAACGGTCTTGCCAGTGACGGTGAGCGCGTCGCCGTGCAGCAGCCCGGCATCCAGCAGTGCCTTCATGACGACCGGGACCCCACCCATGCGGTCGACGTCGTTCATGACGTACTTGCCGAACGGCTTGAGGTCACCAAGGTGCGGAACCTTGTCGCCGATGCGGTTGAAGTCATCGAGCGTGAGGTCGACCTCCGCTTCGCGCGCGATCGCGAGCAGGTGCAGTACGACATTGGTCGAGCCGCCGAAGGCCATGGCGACCGCGATCGCGTTCTCGAAAGCCTTCCTGGTCAGGATGTCGCGCGTCGTGATTCCGAGACGCAGCAGGTTGACCACGGCCTCACCGGACCGGTGTGCGTAGTAGTCGCGGCGACGGTCGGCCGAGGGCGGCGCTGCCGAGCCTGGAAGGCTCATCCCGAGCGCCTCGGCGACGGATGCCATCGTGTTGGCGGTGTACATGCCACCGCAGGCACCTTCGCCAGGGCAGATGGCACGTTCGATCCGGTCGAGGTCCTCGAGGCTCATGGTGCCCGCCTTGCAAGCGCCGACCGCTTCGAAGGAGTCGATGATGGTGACTTCCTTCTCCGTGCCGTCGGAGAGCTTGACCCATCCGGGGGCGATCGAGCCACCGTACAGGAAGACCGAGGAAAGATTCAGGCGAGCGGCCGCCATGAGCATGCCGGGAAGCGACTTGTCGCAGCCCGCGAGCAGGACGGAGCCGTCGAGGCGTTCGGCCATCATGACGGTTTCCACGGAGTCGGCGATGACCTCACGGGAGACGAGCGAGAAGTGCATGCCTTCGTGGCCCATGGAGATTCCGTCGGACACGGAGATCGTGCCGAACTGGAGCGGGTAGCCTCCGCCGGAGTGAACGCCCTCCTTCGCACCCTGCGCGAGCCGGTCGAGCGAGAGGTTGCACGGCGTGATCTCGTTCCACGAGCTCGCGATGCCGATCTGGGGCTTGTCCCAGTCGGCGTCTCCCATTCCGACGGCGCGAAGCATGCCACGGCTCGTGGTGGCTTCAATCCCATCCGTGACGTCGCGACTACGTGGTTTCATGTCGATTTCAGGCATGCGTCGAGTCTAGAACTTTCGGGAAGGCCGAATCTGACACCCCGTCCATCCGCGGGGTGCAGACCGGTCTACATGCTGCTCGCCTAGCATGGGCGCATGATTCGCACCCGCCTGTACCGCAACGGAGTTCTCGAGAACGAGAATTTCCCGCTCGACGACGTATCCGACTATGTCGCCGACGAGACGACGACGGTGTGGGTCGACTTCACGGAACCGACAACCGACGACCTGGCCGCGCTCGAGGATGAGCTCGGTCTGCACCACCTTGCGGTCGAGGATGCCGTCCACGACTACCAGCGTCCGAAGCTCGACCGGTACTCGTCCCACCTCTTCCTCGCCGCATACGCCGTCTCCCTCGACATGAACACCGGTTCGCTCGAAACAACTGAGATCAAGGCGTTCATCACCAAGCGGGCACTCGTCACCGTACACAAGGCCGACTTCGACATGAGCCGCATCGTCGATCACTGGGACCACGAGCCGGACCTCGCCGCATGCGGCGTTCCCTTCCTGCTGTGGGGCCTCCTCGACACAATCGTCGACGGGCACTTCGAGTCCGTGCAGCAGCTCGACGCCGAAATCGAGGGGCTCGAAGACGCGCTCTTCGACGCGACCTCGTCGCGCAATCCGGAAGTCCAGCGGCGTTCCTTCGAGTTGCGCAAGAGCCTCGTGACGCTTCGCCGCGTCGTGCTCCCGATGCGCGAGGTCGTCAACACGCTGCTTCGGCGAGACGTGATTGCTTCGCACCCGACGATTCAGCCGTACCTGCAGGACGTCTACGACCATGTGCTGCGCGCAACGGAGTGGACGGAGTCGCTGCGCGACCTCGTGACGACCATCCTCGAGACCAATATCAGCCTGCAGGGCAACCGGATGAACCTCATCATGAAGAAGGTCACCAGCTGGGCGGCCATCATCGCCGTGCCGACCGCGATCACGGGGTTCTACGGGCAGAACGTGCCGTACCCGGGATTCTCAGCCAGCTCGGGCTTCTGGGTGTCGACCATTCTCATCGTGGTCGGATCGATCGCCCTCTACGCCACGTTCAAGCGCAACGACTGGCTTTAGTCGCGGTTCGCGGGGTTCGGGCTGACCCACCTCTCGCGGGCATCCGCGAGGAGACCCAGCATCGTGGCGATCGCCTGCGGATCAGCGACTCTGAACTGCGCTTTCGTCTCCCCGTCGCCGACCTTGATGCCGATGTCGCCAGGGCGCAACGCCGCGAAGCCGTCTTCATCCGTGACGTCGTCACCGGCGAACAGGATCGCCGACGCCTGAACGTGGTCGCGCAGACGCTCGAGGCCGTCGCCCTTGTTCGCCTCGCGAACGGCGAACTCGAGGATGTCCTTCCCGTCACGCACCGTCAGGTGGCCACCCACCTGCGCGGCCGCCTCGAGCGCGGCCTGGTTGACGGCTCGGGCATGCTCCGCCGCCAGCTTGCGCGTGTGGATGCCGAACCCGACCGGCTTCCGCTCGAGTTCGGCGCCCGGCGCATTGGCGACGATGTGCTCGAGGAGAGCACCGAGCCTGGCGAGCCGATTGCGCTCGTCCTCGGTGAGCTGAAGGTCGTCACCATCGGCGCCGAACCGCACCTCGACACCGTGCGAACCGATCAGAAGGGCATCGTCATCGGCCTCGGTGACTCGTGCGAGGCTCTCGAGCGGACGCCCAGAGACATACGCGACCCAGGTGTTCGGCAGTTGCTCAAGTCGGTCGAGGGCGGCCTTCGCCTCGGGCAGCGTGCGTGAGCGCACCGGGTCATCGACGAATGGGGCAAGAGTGCCGTCGAAGTCGAGCGCGACGAGGAGGCGCGGCAGCTGGGCGAGTTCGATGAGGGCCTGGACGAGTGCGTTTGCCGACTCATGCCGAGTCGGCGGCGTGGTGTGGGACATGTTCCTAGCGTTCTCGTGATTCGTGTCCGAGGGGGTGCTGCAGCGGATGATCCGCGTGGGCGCTGCGCGTCAGCGCATCCAGGAACGCCGCCGACCAGCGGGCGACGTCGTTCGTCAACACACGCTTGCGCAGCACGCGCATCCGCCTGGATCTCTCCCGCTTGGGCATCGAGATCGCGCGCAGCATGGCATCCTTGAGCCCCTCGATGTCGTGCGGGTTGATCAGGAGCGCCTGGCGCAGTTCATCGGATGCCCCGGCGAACTCACTCAAAATGAGCACGCCATCGTCATCCACCCTGCTTGCGACGTACTCCTTCGCGACGAGATTCATCCCGTCGCGCAGGGCGGTGACGAGCATGACGTCGGCGGCGAGGTACAGCGCGACCATCTCTTCGCGCGGGTACCCGTGGTGAAGGTAGGAGATCGCGGTATGGCTGATGCTGCTGTAGTCGCCGTTGATGCGGCCAACCGTCAACTCGATTTCATCTCGCAGCTGGCGATAGGTCTCCACGCGCTCGCGGCTCGGGCTCGCCACCTGGACGAGCGTGACGTCGTCGACCGAGATGCGGCCATCGGCCAGCAGCTCGCCGAAGGCCTCGAGCCGGTGGCCGATGCCCTTGGTGTAATCGAGACGATCGACCCCGAGCATGATGGTTTTCGGGTTGCCGAGGTCCTTGCGGATCTGGCGCGCCCGTTCCTGGATCTCTGGTCGCGACGCCATCTCCTCATACATTCGGGCGTCGATCGAGATGGGGAACTGCATGGCCAGCACCGTGCGCACGAGGCCGCCATGCCTGCTGCGCGTCACGTGGCGATGCGAACCGGCCCCCGGGTCGTCGACCTCGATCGGGACCTCGATGATCGGACCGCGGGTGTCGTAGCCCTTGAGCCTGCGCACGGCACGTGCAAAGTTGCCCGCATCGGCAAGGCGCTGGAAGCCGATCACGTCGGCTCCGAGCAGACCTTCGATGATCTGGCGGCGCCAGGGCAGCTGGGAGTAGATGCCGTACGGCGGGAACGGGATGTGGTTGAAGAATCCGATGACGAGATCGGGTCGCGCCTCACGCAGCATCTGCGGCACGAGCTGCAACTGGTAATCGTGTACCCACACAGCCGCCCCATGCGCGGATGCCTTCGCGGCGGCATCCGAAAAGCGCTGGTTGACTTCGACGTAGGCGTCCCACCACTCCCGGCGGTATTTCGGCGGCGCGATGACGTCGTGATAAAGCGGCCACAGCGTGTCGTTCGAGAAGCCCTCGTAGTAGTTCTCGATGTCGGACGTGCTCAGCGGAACCGGCACGATCTTGATGCCGTCGCTCTCAAAGGGTTCGAACTCGAGATCCGGCTGGCCGGCCCAGCCGATCCATGCCCCAGCGCTCGCCCGCATAACGGGTTCGAGCGCGGTCACCAGGCCGCCGGGAGAGTGCTGCCAGAAGGCCTCACCGGTCGCGGGCACCACCCGATCAACGGGCAGCCGGTTGGACACCACGATGAAGTCGTAGGTGCGCTCTGTCGTCATTGCCTCGCCTAGTGAAATCAAACTCCTTAGCTACGGTATCAGCCGGGTCGACAACGTTCGCCGGGTAGTCACCCCGCGTTCAACCGTGGTAGGTAGCGTTCTTTCCGATGATCCGCGTCGGCATGAGTACCTCGTGTGTTTTTCCGTTGCCTCTCGAAGAGGCCTTCGGTCTTGCCAGCACCGCCGGCTT
>JAUZGC010000060.1 GCA_030840105.1 Microbacteriaceae bacterium | reverse complement strand
TCCTCGAGATTGAGCCCACCGACGACGTTACGCAGCGTCGTCGTCGTCAGCTGCTCGACCGCCCCGAGATAGTTCGCGATTTCGTACGTCGCGGCGCGGGCATCCGTCACCTGGAAATAGACCACGGTGTCGATCGAGACGACCAGATTGTCCTCGGTGATGACCGGCTGCGGAGGGAAGGACACGACCTGTTCGCGCATGTCGAGCAGCGGGCGCACCCGGTCGACAAAGGGGACGACGATGTTGAGGCCGGGCAGGAGGGTCTTGTGGTATTTACCGAGGCGCTCGACGACGCCGGCCGTGGCCTGCGGGATGATGCGGATCGACCGGAACAAGGCGACGAGCACGAACACCGCGATGATCGCCACGATGACGAACACGATGATCTGCACGGCGACCTGGCTGATACTGGTCACAAGCCACTCCCTTCAGCGGGCGCGACCACTGCGGTCGCCCCCTCGATGTACAGCACGACAACATTTTCGCCCGGTTCGACGGTGCGCGAGCCCGGTTCGACGCGGGACGTCCACGTTTCACCGACCGCAAGCTTGACCTTGCCGCCTGTCGGCGTCACCGTCGAGACGACCCGGCCGCCCATGCCGATGAGCGCCGCCACGTTGCTCTTGGCTGGATCGCCACCTCGATTGAGAGCGCGCAACAGGGCTGGGCGAATCGTAAAGATGAGAAGCACGGAGATCACCGCGGCGATGATGAGCTGCAGCCACCATGGCGCGCCGAACAGCCCAGAGACGAGGCCCCCGAGGCTTCCGACGGCGAGCATCAGAAACACGAAGTAGATCGTGAGCATCTCGACGATCACAAAGATGAGAATGAAGGCGAGCCAGACGATCCATGCGTAGGACGTCGCAACATCCACGTGAGGCTCCCTTCGCCCGCTCTGTCACTGACGCTAGCAGTTTCGCTGCCCAGCGAGTACGCCGATCCGCGTGTTCGCCGCTCTTGGTAGTCTCAGGGCGAACGCCGCGCTCATGCGGCGACCTGGAAAAGACCTCAAGGAGCCATACGTGACCAACCCACTCGCCCCCGGATCTCTCGTCGGCAAGCGCGCCCTGGTCACCGGCTCCTCACGCGGGATCGGCGCGGATACGATCGGCTACTTCGCCCAGGCGGGCGCCCGCGTTGTGATCAACTACCGCAATAAGGAGGCTCGGGCGGCGAAACTCGTCCACGCGATCCGCGCTGCCGGTGGGGACGCGATGGCGGTCGGCGCCGACCTCACCGACCCACAGTCGGTCACCCGCATGTTCGACGCCGTCGGCGCCGCGCACGGTGGGCTCGACATCCTCGTCCTGAACGCGTCCGGCGGTATGGAGAGCGGAATGGCCGCCGACTACGCGATGCAGCTCAACCGCGACGCGCAGGTCACCGTCTTGACGAGCGCTCTGCCCCTGCTCGCGCCAGGCTCGCGAGTGGTGTTCGTGACGAGTCACCAGGCACACTTCATCCGGACAACGCCGACCATGCCGGAGTACGAGCCCGTCGCGTTGAGCAAGCGCGCGGGCGAGGACGCCCTGCGTGCACTCATCCCCGAACTGGAGGCCAAGGGCATCGAGTTCGTGGTCGTCTCCGGCGACATGATCGAAGGCACCATCACCGCCACGCTGCTCGAGCGAGCCAACCCGGGAGCGATCAGCGCGCGCAAGGATGCCGCGGGCAAGCTCTACAACGTCGGCGAGTTCGCGGCCGAGGTCGCATCCGCCGCCGTCGAACCCATCCCAGCCGACCACACTCGCTATGTGGGCGACACGTCGGACTTCGCCGCAGAGGACTGAATCGAGAGTCATGAAAGCCACGGATCTCGGACTGTTGTACGGCGTCCCGGCGCCGACCGTGCATCCCACGGCAAACAGGGCCGTGGTCTCGGTCACGCGGCCGGACCTCGCGTCTGACAGCTATGTCGGCCAGTTGTGGAGCGTCCCGCTCACCGGTCACGGTGCCCCGCGCCGGATCACCAGAGGCTTTCGTGACGTCGCACCGCAGTTCTCGCCGGACGGTCGGCTCATCGCCTTCCGCCGCAGCGGTCCGAAGGGCTCGGCACAGCTCTACGTCGTCGATTCCGCAGGCGGCGAGCCGGTCCAGGTCACTGACGTCACGCTGGGTGTGACGGACTTCACCTGGTCGCCGGATGGCCGCCAACTCGCGTTCGTCACCCGGCTTCCCGAGCAGGGCCGTTACGGCACCGTGGAGACCATCGAGCCGAACGCAGAGCCGGTCAGGCGCATCACGACACTGAAGTACCAGGCCAACGGTCTCGGCTACATCACCGACCGCCGCGCACAGGTCTTCCTGACCACCGTGCCAGACGTCTGGGGCGAGCCCGTGGTGCAGCCGGCACCCACCGCCGACGGTGCGGCAGATCCGGTTCCGCTTGTGCCCGATCCGCACCAGCTGACGCACGGCGACTACGACAACGAGTCGCCCGCGTTCTCGCCGGACGGCCGCACGCTCGCCTTCATCTCGGCCAGGCATCCGGACCGCGATGGCGACCTGCGGTCGAACGTGCTGCTGCTCGCCCTCGAGCACGGTGACGTCGAGCCCGTCGACGTCACGGGGGAGTACGGCAACTGGACCATGCTCGATGTGGCATATAGCCTGAACGGCTCGCTCTTCTTCCTCGCCCAGGAGGTCGGGGAGTCTGGGCAGGACTTCGTCGCCAGGAACACCGCCCTCTACGTGATCGACCCCCACAGCGCGACACCGCGGCGGCTCACCGACGTCGAGACGATCGACCTGGGGGAGTCGTCATCCATCACCACGATCTATGACGACACCGCGCTCGTGCAGGATCGCACGCGGGGGACACTTCAGCTTCTGGGAGTTGCCGCCAACGGCACGGTGGCCCGATTGACCGAGGGCGACATCGAGGTCACCGGGGCGGGGGCAGCCGGAAACACGATCGCGGTCAGCTTCACCGATGCCACCACGAACGGTGATGTCGCGATCTTCGAGGACGGGATCCTGCGTCGTCTGACCGACTTCTCCGCTCCGCTGCGCGCGAGCGGCCTGGTGACGCCGAGTGAGCTCGTCGTCCGGGGTCGCGACGGCTATGACGTGCACGGCTGGGTGGTGTTGCCGCGGGGCGAGGGGCCGCATCCGGTTCTGCTCATCATCCATGGCGGGCCGTTCGCGCAGTACTCGGTGGGTGTCTTCGACGAAGCGCAGGTGTACGCCGACGCCGGCTATTCCGTCGTGATGTGCAACCCCCGTGGTTCGGCCGGTTACGGCCAGGCGCATGGCCGGGCGATCCGCCGGGCCATGGGCACGCTCGACCTGCACGACGTGCTCGACTTCCTCGACGGCGCGATTTCACGGTTCCCCGAACTCGACGGGGAGCGTGTGGGCATCATGGGTGGCTCCTACGGCGGGTACCTGACCGCGTGGGCCACCGCGCACGATCACCGGTTCGCGGCAGCGATCGTGGAGCGCGGCTACCTCGACCCTGAAGCGTTCATCGGAACGAGCGACATCGGCAGCTTCTTCAGCGACGAGTACACGGGTACGGATCCAGAGGTCGTCCGCGCCCAGAGCCCGCAGGCGCACGTGGAATTGGTACGCACGCCGACCCTGGTCATGCATTCCTCGAACGACCTGCGCTGCCCGCTTGGCCAGGCCGAGCGCTACTACGCTGCGCTCAAGCGTGGGGGAGTCGAGACCGAATTGCTCGTCTTCCCCGGTGAGGACCACGAACTGAGTCGCAGCGGCCGCCCGCGCCATCGACAGCAACGCTTTGAGGCGATCCTCGATTGGTGGTCCAGGTACCTTCCCAGCGTCGCGAACCACGGGTGACCGAGGGCCGCGACACGCCGAAGGGGTTTTGCCTTGCATGTCCGCATTTGTGAGGACTCGCTGCGGTAGCGTTGCGGTCGCTAGCCACCCACGCCAGCGATCCGACCTCTTCAATGACGCCCATGCCCGAAATGGACACCATGACGACACGCCGCACGAACGCGCGCATTGTTGTTGGAACCATCGACTCCGTGACTGCGGAAATCAGCCGAAGGAGTCCATGGATGCGCCGCACGGTGCGCCTGGACACGGATTCGGGTCCCATCGTGATCGAGGTAGGCGGAGAGTACGACGACATCCAGTTCATCATCGGGTCGCCAGCGGCATTGCCCGTGCGGTACGGGAACGGCTACGGCGCGGGGGAGCAGCTGTGGTTCGTCTGGAATCCTGATGAGGAAATCGTCGAGGACAGCCCCCTTGACGCGGACGGCCCCATTGAGGTCGAGCACGAATCGCTCGCCACAGAAAATGAGGTCGCGACAGCCGAAAGCCGCAGCAGGGAGTACGGGACTGTCGCTGCCTGACGTCGCGAAACCCCACCTTTCTGGCATGAGGGATGCACGTTATGTCAAGTAACGAGTAGACGCGGCAGGTAGGCCCACGAACTGGGGCAGTGCCCACCACAATCGGTGCGCACTACTGTGGGCGCATGCCACACCGCCGCAAGCCTGAGCCTGTCGATCACGACGCGATCGCCGGCATCCTTCTGGACACGATTGGTCCAATGAATGCCGACGAACTCGGCACGCTGTTGAAATTCACGCTGCTGACAATCAGCGCCACGGGGCACGCCACCTGGCCGGACATGCAACGGAACACCGCGTTGGCTCGCCGTCATGTTCGTGCGAACCAGACGCCTGTCGCCGTGGAGAGCTAGGTCGCACAGCTCGGTGAGCACTGCTCAATTCCTCCACTTTCAAGGCTCTGAAGTGCGCTGATAATGCACATTATGTCAAGTCAATGAGCTATACGTCAGCGCGGGTCCGACAACGCGGACGCTCCTGCCCCGGGGACGACCGTTGAGACGATCTGACAACTCGTTGTACACCGTAACGCGGCTTTGATGCCGCCCGCCTGACGATCCGGCGCCCTCGGTTGCCGGGATCCGACCCGATCGCCTGGGCGACCGCTGCCCCCTCCCCGATCCATTTCGCCCCCGGAAACGCGAAAGATCACCCAACGAGCACAGTCGAGGAAATGTCAGTGGTTGCCGGTTGACTGGTGTCATGGAAGC
>JAUZGC010000178.1 GCA_030840105.1 Microbacteriaceae bacterium | reverse complement strand
TCAGGTGCCGTTCTCTGCATTCGTGAAAGAAAGTGCCCATGTAATCACCTCTTCGGTCGGACTCATAACCACATCGACGCAGGCCGCCGAGATTGTTGAATCCGGCAAGGCTGATGCGGTCCTGATGGCCCGCGAAATCAGCAGGGACCCGCACTTTCCGCTGAGAGCGGCACATGAATTGGGCGTAGATATTGGCTATTGGCCACCCCAGTACGTGCGAACCCATTGGCCGAAAGTCGGACAGGTCGAGTCTGCTTTCAATGACGGTTGACCCCCGCGGACGTGTGTCGGTCCCCCTCATAAACGCCCCCTCACTAAGGTGAGGTCTCGAGTGGGGGCAAGGTCACGGATGCGGATAATTTCGTCACTGTTATTGCAGAGGCACGTCGGCGTTGAACCCACCTTCAGGCCGGTCGTAGCTGACACGCACGGCGATCTCGGTTCCGGCAGCGACGATTCTATTAATGTCGCCGGGTCGAGTGATCTTCATCACTAGAATCGCGCTCGGGACACTTGTCTTTATCTTGGAGAAATGGGTCGGATGACATTCGCCTCTCGCGTCGCCCGAGTCATCCTGGCGGCATCACTGAGCACGCTCTTTGCGGTCGCCGCGGTCGGCTGCACAGCCGTCCCCGCTCCTCACCCAGTGGCGTCCGCCCTTGCAACGCCAACACCAGCCCCGAGCGAATCCGCCTCCACGCCGGCAACCGCATCACCGACACCGACTGTCGATACAGCCTCCGGACGGGAGTACGCAACAAAGTCCTGCTCGGGCCTCAGCTCCCTCAATACCGGCCCGTCAGCGCAGTGGGCTGTCGTCGTACCGCAAATACGGGCCTCCGCAACCCAGGCGGCAACAGCGGATCCGGCGTGGGTTTCCTTCGCCACCGAAATGGCGGTAATCACCGCTGAACTCACCAAGCTCGGACCAACAGGGGTGATGCCAAGCGCCGATGAACCGATGTACATAGAGGCGTATCAGGCGGTCGCAGGCGAGTGTGCCCCTCTTGGAGTTGACTTGCCGACCGACTGATGAACCTCAGCGGCATCGCCTGGGCCGTACGTGGCACCCTCGTAGAGCACATGAGACCGAATGCGGTGGAGTCCTTCCGGTTGGAACCAACCAACCGTCTGGGTCCTGCTTAGGGGGGACCCTCGCCCGGTTGCCCTGTAACAAGCACTGTCACATAGACGGTCGTCCCTGGCGGTGCGGGTTTGAGAGTCAGGTCGAAATGGTCAGGCAGGTACGGCTTGTTCGTTCGGATGCTCAATAACACCGAGGCCCACGAAATGCTCGGCCGACCCACCAACTGGATTTGCGTTGCAGTAGTACAACATTCCGCGCCCAAGGGGTAGGACGAGTAGGCGTCCTTGTAGTAATTCGCCGTGGCGACGGTATTTGTTGCGGCCGCGAATACAAGGGCGATGCCCGGGTCGCGCGCGGAGCCCGGGGATGTGCTCCCTAAGTCTTCCGCTCGACCGAGGAGGACCCCACCAGGCGGCGGGACAGTGAGGACTTCGGCTGCTGCCATCTGCTTGATGTCCTGTGACGCATTGTTAGGCGGACCGTAACACCCGCTCAGACTCAGGACGAGAGTCACCGCGGCAGTGAACAATGCGAGGCGACGCGCGTTCGAACCCAACCTTTGTGCTGCCGAAGCGTGCACGATGCTCCTAAGTCCCGAGGGTCGCGCGAAGGGCGTTTGCGTAAGACGCTAGTGCGTTTTCCGTGGTTGGGTCGAGATGGAGACCATGGCGATGGATCGCGCCGTCGTGTTGAGCTTTATCCCATAGCCGCGACAGAGTGGCCCACGACGACGGACAATCCGGCAGACAATCAGGGCCATCCGGGTGGCACGCTCACACGGAAGACGGCACGAAACCCCGGACGGTTCAAGGTCCACGAGGTCGGCAGCGTTGGGCCGCCTACATTCCGACCTTCGCGCTGATGGCCGCCCACAGCCTGGCGGCAGCGGTTTCGTCGAGTCCGGCTTTCGCTGCTTTGCGAACCTTCGGGTAGCCCCTGATGCTTCCGAGACCGTCAGGCCCGACGTATGAATTGCCCGTGACATCCTCGGTGGACGCGAACAGCGTGGGGAGGGTGCCGTGCTCCGGATCGTTGAGGAGGAACGAGAATCGGTTGACGCGTTCGATGACGATGCACCACGGGATGGGAGAGAATGCAGAAAACCCCTGATTTACCAGGGGTTTTCATTGGCGGTACCGGTGGGATTTGAACCCACGGTGGGCTTTCACCCACACAACTTTTCGAGAGTTGCACCTTCGGCCGCTCGGACACGGTACCGGGGACAACTGTACGCGAGCGAGGCCGATTCGCGCCAATTCACGCGGCATCGATCCACAGAGATAACGCGGATGCGCGAGGCGTACAGTTCGCACGTGATGGCAGCATGAGGAGAAGGTACACATCGGTGTCCGCCGGGCTCACGTCGATCGTCGTGAATCTCGGTGCGGTAATCGGCGTGCGCGCCGCCGTCAGGCGCAGAGCCGAGATCAGCGCCATCATCGACCAGGCGCTTCCCGTGCACTCCAAGTGGTGGCGTGAGCACGCCAAGGAGGAAGGCGAGCTGCTCTACGTCGCCCTTGGCGACAGCGCCGCGCAAGGAATCGGCGCGAGCGCCCCGCACCTCAGCTATGTCGGCGTGATCGCCGAGCAGGTCCGCTCCATGACGGCCCGCACGGTGCGCGTGGTGAACCTCAGCGTCTCGGGCGCTACGGTCGCAACCGCGGTCGCCGATCAGTTACCCGCGTTCCGCAAGCTGCGGCCGGATCTCGTCACCGTCGCAATCGGAGCCAATGACATCGCGGCCTTCGACGCCGCCCGATTCCAAACAGGGATTCGCGAGCTCCTCGCCGCCCTGCCCCGGCATGCCGTCGTCGCCGACATGCCGTATTTCTTCCTGCCCTGGAACGAGAAGAAGGTCGCGGTCGCAAACCGGATCCTTCGCACGGTCGCCGCAGAGTTGGAACTCACGGTGGTTCCGCTACACGAGACCATGAAGCACCAAGGCGTCCGGGGAGTCCTGACCCAATTCGCGATCGACCTGTTCCACCCGAACGATCACGGCTATCGCGTGTGGGCGTCGGCCTTCCTGCCGACCGTCGCCGCATCGATCGTCGAGCGCTACCCGACCCCGCCCGTGACTCCCGTCACGGCGAGCTGACCGCCTCGGTCTTGCGTTTCGCCCCCGGGGCGAGGTGCGCGAGCACCCGTTCCCAAAGCGGGATGATGAGCAGGTGCCCGGCGCCGGGCGACATCTCGATGCGAGCGTCGGCCAGGCGCTCGTGGTACCAGGCGGCGTGCGCGTGGCCGGCCACGGCATCCGCGTCACCATACAGCAGCAGTGTCTTCGCCCGCACGCGGTCCAGGTCGAAGCCCCAATCGCGAACCGTGTAGCTCAGGATGTCGGCAGCAAGCCCGCGCGGCCCCTGACGGAAGGCGTCCCGCAACATGGACGAGAGTCGGTCGCGCGCACCTGGATACGCGAGCGCGCGCGCATCCGCTGTGGTCGCCCCGATGAGGTCGAGGGAGACGGGCGCCTCGGGATCGTCGGGTGGCAGCAGCGCGCCGATGCGCGTCATGAGCATGCCGGTGAACTGTTCGATCGCGTCGTCGGGCGTCAGGGTGCCGAGGCGCGCGGCGATGGCGGCGCGCTCCGGATCGATCCATTGCACCTCGCGGTCGGGTGCTGGCGTCGCCACCACGGCTACGCGGTCCACGAGTGCCGGATGCCTTGCGGCGAGCGCGAGCGCTACTCGCCCTCCCGCAGACCAGCCGACGGCGCCCACCGACGGGATGTCGCCGCCCAGGTTCTGCGCGATGACCGCCGCCGAGTGCAGGTACTCGGCGATGTCGTCCGCCGCCCGCGCGATGCTCGGCCACCGCCCGGCGGGCAACGGATCGGACGAGCCATAGCCCGGCCGATCGAACGCGAGGATCTGGACGTCGCGACTCGTGGACGCAACGGGGTCAGGATCGAACCGCGACGACCCGGGTGCCGAATGGCTGAACACGATGATGCGGCTCGCCTTCGGATCGCCCATGCCCGTGATACCGAGTTTGCGGCCGGACAACAGCTCGTACTGGATGTTGGCCATGCCGCCATTGTGCTCCTGCCTGCCGACATTTGGAGTCGAGTTACGCCGCGCCGCCCGATGACGGTGGCCGCCCATACAGTAGTGAGGGATCGAGGAGGCGTACGTGGCGAAGGCCCAGCTCAACTACCGCTGCACGGAGTGCGGTTGGACGACGGCGAAATGGGCCGGGCGGTGCGGTGAATGCCAGGAGTGGGGTACGGTCGTCGAGGCGGCGGCCGAGACCGGCATCATTCGCTCCCTCAAACCCGTCGCGATCAGCGAAGCACGCGTTGCACGCTCGATCACCGAGATTTCGAGGGATGCCGTCAGCCACTGGCCGAGCGGCATCCACGAGTTTGATCGTGTGCTCGGCGGTGGCATTGTGCCGGGCGC
>JAUZGC010000029.1 GCA_030840105.1 Microbacteriaceae bacterium | reverse complement strand
GCCTCGAGGACCGATTCGTTGCGCTCACGGGTGAAGGGTTCGACATTGCCGAATGACGCGACCATCTCCGACGCACCGGTGCCCGTGGCAGCGCCACAGGTAGCCGCGTCGACCCGCTCGCGACCCGCGTTCGGCTGGGCACTCATGGGGTCTGAGCTGACCGTTCTCTATCGGCGCAGGCGCACGTGGGCGATGCTCGCGGCGCTGGCTGCGATCCCGATCCTGATCGCCATCGCCGTCAAGCTGAGGCCGAGCGCCGCGGGGTCGGGCAGGGGACCGCAATTCCTGAACCAGATCACCGACAACGGGCTGTTCGTAGCCGTCACGGCGTTGCTCGTTTCGATCCCACTGTTCCTGCCGCTGACGATCGGCGTCGTCGCGGGCGACACGATTTCCGGCGAGGCCAGCCACGGCACCCTCAAATACCTGTTGGTCGCGCCGGCCGGGCGAGTGCGCTTGCTCCTGGTCAAGTACGTCGGCGCTGCGGTGTTCTGCGTCACCGCAACGCTCACTGTCGTCATTGCCGGCGCGATCATCGGTGCAGCTCTCTTTCCGATCGGGCCCGTCACGCTGCTCTCCGGCGACACGATCGGTGTCGGTGACTCGCTGGTGCGATTGCTTCTCATCGCGGGCTACCTCACCGTGTCGCTGCTCGGTCTTTCTGCGATCGGCCTGTTCATCTCGACCCTCACGGATGTGCCAGTGGGGGCGATGGCGGCGACGATCGTGCTCTCCATTGCGTCGCAGATACTCGACTCGTTGCCGCAACTCGACTGGCTGCATCCGTGGCTGTTCAGCCACTACTGGTTCGGCTTCGCGGACCTCCTGCGCCAGCCGATCTCATGGACCTCGTTCGGCGACAACGCGCTGCTTCAGGCCGGCTACATCGTCGTCTTCGGCGCGCTCGCCTACGGCAAGTTCGTCACCAAGGACGTGCTGTCCTAGCCCGCAACCCGAGTGATCGCGTCCCAGGCCGCATCCGGCACCGGGGTGGCCAGTAAGGCGGCATCCTCCGTCACCTGCCGCGCTGTTCCCATGCCGGCGACGACGCCGGCGACACTCGGATGCCGAAGCGGGAACTGCAGGGCAGCCTGCGGAAGCGCCGCTCCACCGGTTTCGCACGCTCGCGCGAGCGCTCTCGCCCGTGCGAGGACCTCGTCGGGCGCGGGACCGTAGTCGAAGTAGGACGATGCCCCCGGCCAGTCTTGCGCGAGAATGCCGGAGTTGAAGGGGGCCGCAGCGATGACTGAGCAATCGTTGGCATCGCAGGCCTCAAGCAGGGGAGCGGCCGACCTGTCCAAAAGCGTCCAGCGACCGGCAACCATCACCACGTCGATGTCCGTCTCGATGACCGCTCGCCTGAGTGGCTCCCAGAGGTTCATCCCGACCCCAACCGCGCCAATGACGCCCTGGTCGCGCAACCGGATCAACGCCGGAATCGCCTCGCGGATGACCACATCCATGTGATCGACGGGGTCGTGCACGAAGACGATGTCGACTCGATCCAGGCCAAGCCGTTCCAGGCTGGCGTCGAGGCTTCGCCGCACGCCGTCGGCGCTGTAGTCGAGTTGCCGCGTCAACGTGTCGCTGACGGCGAATCCGTTGGCGAGGTCCGACCCCGTCGGGGTGGGATTCTCGACGAGAAGTCGTCCGACCTTGGTCGAGATCACGAAGTCCTCGCGCCTGCGCCGCGTGAGTGCAGCGCCCAGCCGCCGTTCAGAGAGACCGAGGCCATAGTGCGGAGCGGTGTCGAAATAGCGGATGCCGCAATCCCAGGCGGCGTCGACCGCGGCCTGCGCCTCGGCATCCGTGACCGGCGTGTAGAGGTTAGCGATGGGGGCCGCGCCGAAACCGAGCTCAGTGACCGCCACGGCGGTGCGTGCGATTGCCCGGTGTTCCATCACGGTCCGTTCCCTGGCTGCGCTCCGGCTTCGCCGGCATCCGTAGCGTCGTCGGTCGACAGCCCGTACCAGGCGGCGGCGGTCGATCCGAAGACCTCGTCGCGCTCGGCGCTCGAAACACCCTCGACCAGTTGCGCCGCAGCCGCGATCGTGTCCGCATAGCTGGCGGCGAGCAGGGACACGGGCCAATCCGAGCCGAACATGATGCGGCTCGTTCCGAACGAGTTCAGTAGCACATCGACGAACGGCTTCAGCTCGGCAACGGTCCACTGGTGGCTAGCCCGCGTCGTCAGCCCGGAGAGTTTCACCGCAACGTTCGGCAGCGAGGCCAGAGCTGCGATGTGGCTGCGCCATGGATCCAGTTGCCCGTGGGCAATATCGGGATTGCCCGCGTGATCGAGCACGAACCGCACGTCGGGAAGGCTCCGAGCCGCTGTGATCGCGGCGGGGAGCTGGTCAGCCGTGACGAGCAGGTCGTATGCGAGTCCCGCGTCGCCGACGGCAGCGAGGCCGCGCAGCACGTCGGGTTGCTCCAGCCAGGCCGGGTTCGGTTCACCCTGGACCTGATGCCGGATACCGACGAGCGCCGCTCCGCCTGGCCGCGCTCGCAGCGCTGCCAGCGCATCCGCGACATCCGTGGATTCGAGGTCGACCCATCCAACGACGCCCGCAATGACGGAGTTCGCGGCAGCGAGTGCCAACAGCTCAGGAGTCTCGGCGTCGTCGACGATCGTTTGGACCAGCACTGTGCGGTCGATGCCGGCCTGTGCAAGTTCGGGCGTGAGCTCGTCGAGGTCGAACGACCGTCGCAGGAGTGGGAGCTCCGCCGTCCACGGTTGGTCACGAACGGAGAGGTCCCAGACGTGGTGGTGCGCATCGATCCTGGTCATTGCGCGTCCTCCGTATCGTGAGCGAGGCCATCGGTGTGGAAGACCTCGACCGCAGGGGCCCACCACTCGCCGTCCTCGGCGCTGTCCACGGGCGTCTGGCACGGGTCGGTGACGGTCCACCAGCGCCGTGTCTCCTCATCCGTGCTGAGGGTCGCCATGTCGGCCTCGTAGTCGTCACCGACGTATTCGAGGTAGCTGAACAGGAGACCGTCGCGCAGGAAGATGGAGTAATTCCTGATTCCCGCCGCCGAAATCGCGTTGAGCACGCCTGGCCACGCGTTCGCGTGAAGCTCCCGGTATTCCGCCTCCTTCTCCGGCACCAGCCGGATGACGGATGCGAAGCGTTGCACGGTCATGCCACTCCCACTCCCTGACGCTCCACGGTGATGGGCAGCGTCGACGTCTGCAGATTGTCGATGGCGTCCCAGTCCCAGTCGATTCCGATTCCGGGCTCATCCGACGGATAAGCGTATCCGTCCCGAACGTCCAAACCGCGCTTTGTGATGGACTGGAGCTGGGGAATGTACTCCACCCATTGGCCGTTCGTTACGCCGCAGGCGAGAGAGGCGTGCAGCTCCATCAGGAAATGGGGCGATACGGGAACGTTGAACGCCTCGGCGAGGTGCGCGACCTTCAGCCACGGAGTGATGCCGCCGATCCGCGCGACATCCACCTGAACGATCGAGCACGCGTCGGCCTGCAGGTAGTCCTTGAACTGGCTGAGGCTGTAGAGCGATTCACCTACCGCGATGGGGGTTGAGGATGTCGCGGCGAGACGGGCATGCGCACGGACGTCGTCCGCGGGCAGCGGCTCCTCGATCCAGGCCAGATCGAGTCCGGCGAGCAGGTGTGCCCTGCGCTGGGCGTCATCGAGCGTGAGTCCCTGGTTGGCGTCGACCATGAGCTCGAATCCGTCACCGACCGCGGCGCGGACCGCCGTCAGCCGTTCCACATCCTCCGACTTGCGCGGCTTGCCGATCTTGAGCTTCGCACCCTTGAATCCGCGCTCCTTCATGAGGACGGCATCCTCGACCAGCTGGTCGCTCTCGATGTGGAGCCAGCCGCCCTCCGTCGTGTAGAGCGGCAGCCGGGAGTGTGCGCCTCCGACCGCGCGATGCAGCGGGACGCCCGCGCGCCGGCAGCGGAGATCCCACAGCGCAACGTCGATGGCGGCGAGCGAAAGGGAGCTCACCGGGCCTACCGCGAGGGCATGCATGCTGAATAGCAGGGTTCGCCAGTTGCGCTCGATCTCCTCGGAGTCCATCCCGATGAGCTGCGGCAGCAGGTGATCCTGAAGCAGCGAAACGATCGCGCTCCCGCCGCTGCCGATTGTGTAGCTGTAGCCGGTGCCGGTCATCCCGTCATCGTCGGTGATGGTGAGGATCGGAGTCTCCTGGCTCACGAACGACTGGATGGCATCCGTCCGTTTCGTCAGCGGCTTCAGGTCGACGAGACGCAGCTCAGCCTTCACGATGCGGGACACGGGGCACTCCTGACTTGGTGGGTGGGACCGGCTGGTCGTCAGCCATGACCGAAAGCTCGAGGTACGACGGATGCGTCGCGCCATGGAACACCTGCTGGTGCGCAACGACGATGTCATCGCTGGTCGCGCTCGCGATATCGCCGCCGTGATTGGGGTTGGCGTCAAAACGAGGGAAGTTGGAGCTGGAGACGTCGAGCCGCAGGCGGTGCCCCGCCGGGATCACGATCGCCGTCGCGCCCAGATCGATTCGGAATTCGGTCGGGACTCCCGGTGTCGCCAGCTCCTCGTGGTCGGTGCCGCGGGCGTACCGCGCCCGGATGATCCCGTCGCAGATGTTGAGTGAGTGGCCATCGGGATAGACATCCACGAGCTTGGCCGTCCAGTCGGTATCGAGGGCGTCCGTCGCCGCCCAGAGCGCGACGGCGACCGGCCCGCAGATCTCGAGATCGTCCGCCAAGGGGGCCGTCGTATAGCAGAGCACGTCGGCTCGTTCCTCGACCGCGCGCTGGTCACGCTGGCCGGCGTGCAGTCCGACGTACATCCCGGGCAACAGGGTTGCACCGCCGACGGTCGGAACGGGGTCCGCAGGATCGAACGAGAACGACGAGGGGGAGAGATCATCGGTCTGCGGCGCGACACCGAGGGTTCCGACAGCGTCGCCATCCGCTTGGGTGCCGGTGCCGAGGTACAGGCGTTGGGTGCGAGCGCGCTCAGGCGGCCAGGCCGTCTCGTTCCGCCACTCGTTTGCTCCCATGACGAACACGCGAACGGGCGGCGACACGTTCGGCGTCGCGCCCGGCTTCAGGAAACCGGAGAACCAGTCAAGGTGGATGCGGGTGAGGTCGAGCGCCGCCAGGGATGCCGCACCGCCGTACTCGACCTCGCCGAGCGCATCGTGTGCGACCGCGTGGGCCCACGGGCCGATGATGAGTCGCTGCTCCGCGGCATCGGCACGGGAGTGGAGCCCGGCGTGGTTGGCGAGTGTCCCGGGGAGGAACAGATCGAACCAGCCACCCATGTGCAGGGCGGGCACATCGATGGTGTCGAAGCGCTCGGCGATGCTGATCGCTCGCCAGAATTCGTCGCGTCGCGGATGTGTAAGCCAGTCGTTCCACGCGGGCAGCAGGGCGATAAGCACATCCAGGCCGTTCAATGGGCGCGCCCGGAATGCCGACCACGGGTCATTGCCAAGCTCCTGGATGGCGTCCACGAGTGCGTCGACGTCCTCGCCGGCCTCGTGTCGCCGCTGCGCCGCCGCTCCCGCCAGCCCGAGCGCCCAGTACAGCGCGAAGCCGAGTTGCATGGCGCCACCACGGTAGACCCAGTCGTCGTGATAGTCGGATGCGGTCTGCTGCGGAGCGATCGCTCGGAGCGCGGGCGGGTTGCTGGTCGCGGCGAGTAACTGCGTTGCCGCGTAGTACGACGCGCCGTACATGCCGACGCGGCCATTCGAGTACGGCTGGGCGGCGAGCCACTCGATCGTGTCGTACCCGTCGTCCGCCTCGGTGACGAACGGGACGAACACCCCTTCGGAGCCGAAGCGACCTCGGGTGTCCTGGATCACGACGACGAACCCCTCGCTCACAGCGCGGAGCGGCTCGATGCCGGCGTTGTACACGACCGCAAAGGAGTCGGCCCGGTTGTACGGCGTGCGCTGCAGCAGGATCGGGTATGCACCTTCGGCCGCCGGCCGCCAGACGTCTGCCTGGAGCCGCACACCGTCGCGCATGGGAATCCACACGTCGCGTTCGACGATGACGCCGTTGGTGCGCCCCGCGTCCGAGGTCACTTCACCTCCGCTGGCACGCTCGGCACCGTCGTCGTCTCTGGCGCGGCGGCCTTCTGCCGCTTCCTGGCGCGCGAAGCCACCGTGTAGACCGCAGATGCCGCGATCAGGACAACGCCCTGAACCACGTACTGGTAGTTGGAGCCGAGGTTGAGCATGTTGAACCCGTTCGTCAGTGTGAAAAGGATGACCGTGCCCAGCACGGATTTCCCAACATACCCGGCACCACCGAACAGCGAGGTGCCGCCGAGGATCGCGGCCGCGATCACCGTCAGCTCCGTTCCGGAGAGTGCGTTCGGATCGACGGAGTTGAAGCGACCCGCGTAGATGAGGCCGACGCCCGCCGCAGCGACGCCGGAGAGGATGAACGGCGCCATCTTGTAGAAGTTGACGTTGATTCCGGCCAGTCGGGCCGCTTCGGGGTTGCTGCCGACCGCGTAGAGCTTGCGGCCGGGAACCAGGAATCGCAGCCCGAGGCTTACCGCGACGGTCACGACGACCATGATCCACACCGGAAGGGGCTGAGTCAGGAGCTCTGGCGCTCCGAATGAGACGACGAGCATCAGGATGCCCGCGATGATGAGCGCGACGAAGAATCCGTCAAGGGGGAGGGCGGCTGCGCTCCGCGCCTGACGGAACCGGGACGCGGCGATCGCCAGCAGCCCGAGCCCGAGGATCACCCCGATCCACCACGGGAGGCCGAAAACGACACTGTCGATCTGCACGAGCGCCTGCGATTTCGCCGTCGTGCTCTCCCCGTTGAGGACGATGAGCACGATTCCGCGCACGGCCGTCATCGCACCGAGCGTCACGATGAACGCATTGACGCCGATCTTCTGCACGAGGATCGCATTGGCGGTGCCCACCACGGCACCAACGGCGAGAGCCAGAAGGATGGCCGGAACCGTGCCGATCGTGTCGATCGTTTTGAGCGCAAGGGCCGCAGCGAGCGCGGCCACCGAGGCGACGGAGAGGTCGAAGTTGCCCGAGATCAGGACGACAGTCATGAACACCGCGAGGATGGCAACGGGGGAGAGTTGTCCGAGGATGTTCGAGATGTTGGTGCTCGACAGGTACGAGGGCAGTCCCATCACCGTCGTGGCAGCGACGAGGATCACCACGAGCAGCACGAGGGCGTAGACGACGCCCGCTCGTTGCGGTCGAAGACTCTGACGAGCCGACCGGAGCGTGCCGACGACGCTCAGCGTGCCGACCTGCTTGTCGTCAAGCGTGTCCGCGCTCATGCGAGACCTCCCACGGATGCCGTCAGCTCGGCAACCGAGACGGCGTCCGCACTGAGATCACCTTCGATCGCTCCGTGCCGGAGCACCACGATCCGGTCGGCGAGGCTGAGCAACTCTTCGAATTCCGAGAGCACCACGAGTATTCCTATTCCTTGCGTCGCGAGTTCGCGAATGAGTTTGATCAGGTCTGCCTTGCCCGCGACATCCACACCGGCGGTGGGCTCGTCGAGCAGCAGCACATGATGGGTCTTGTAGATCCATTTGGCGAACACGACCTTCTGGGCGTTGCCGCCGCTCAGGTCCTTCACCGCGGTGTCGATCGAGGACGCAACGATGCCCAGGTCGCGCTGCGCCTTGGCAGCGAGCTCGCGCTCGCGCGCAACATCGAGGACACCGAAGCGGCGTGACAGGTCTCCCGAGTCGGCTAGCGAGACGTTACGCCAGATTTCCCAGTCACCGATCAGGCCCTGGCGCATGCGGTCCTCCGGCACCAGGGCGACTCCGCCGTCGACGGCCGCCTGGGGTGACGCCGCAATCGGCTGCCCATTCACGATGACCTCTCCGGATGCGCGCCGATCCGCGCCGAAGATCGCTTTCAGCAGCGAGGTGCGGCCAGATCCGAGCAGGCCGGCGATGCCGACAATCTCGCCCCTGCGCACCTGCAGGCTGATGGCCGAGTTCATCATGGTCGAGCGCAGCTCGCGCACATCCAGGACGACTTCGCCCACCTCGTGGGTCGGGCGGCTGGCCTCGACGGCGTGCAACCGCGTTCCCACGATTCCCGCGACCATCCGTTCGACCGACATGGCGTCGTGATCGAATGCGTCGACGAGTTGGCCGTCGCGGAGGATGCTCACCTCGTCGCAGATCTGCATGACTTCGTTGAGGAAGTGCGAGACGAACACGACGGCGACCCCGGTCGCCGCGAGGGTGCGCGCGGCGCCCAGGACGCCGGCCCGCTCCGCGGGGGAGATGGATGCCGTCGGCTCGTCGAGCAGGATCAGCGCGGGGTTCTGCGCCAGCGCCCGCAGGATCGACACCATCTGCCGGTCGCCGACCGACAGCTCGGCCACGATCGTGTCCGGGTCGATCTCGAAAGCGACTCGCTTGCAGAGAGCGGTGAACTCGATGAGTCGAGCCTGGGGCTTCCAGAGCGTCGCCGTCTCGTTGCCGAGGTAAACGTTCTCGAGAACGCTCATGGCGGGAACGACGGGACTCTGCTGGTGCACGACGGCGACGCCCGCGGATTGTGCATCCGCGGGGCGACGCCAGTCGGCCGACGTGCCGAGCCACTTCAGGTCACCCGTGGTTGGCCTTTCGGCGCCAGCGATGATCTTGATTAGAGTGGACTTTCCCGCGCCGTTTGCACCCACCAACCCGTGCACTACCCCGGGGCGAAGCGAGAGGGTAACGCCTCGCAGCGCCTGCGTCCCCCCGGGGTAGGTCTTCGTGATGTTCCGGATCTCCAGGGTGGGAGACTCGGCGGTGTCATGACGTGGTGCCGGGGGTGAAACAGTTACCACTGCGCCACGCACTGGTCGATGTTGTCCAACGTGATCGCAGGCGTGTCGTACGTCAGCACCTTGTGCGATGCGGCCGTCTTGCCGGTGATCTGCTGGTACAGC
>JAUZGC010000228.1 GCA_030840105.1 Microbacteriaceae bacterium | reverse complement strand
CCTTCGAGATCGTCGAAGCCTTCGCGGCGCAGACACTGCCCGTCCTGCTGGAGCTCGGCCTGGTACGCGACGGGGTGGTGGACCGCCGGGTCTGCTCCGATGGCGGCGCGCTCGCGCTCGGCCATCCGTGGGGTGCCAGCGGCGCCGTCAGCGTTGTCCGGCTCTTCTCCCGACTTGTGCGAGCGGGCGCGCCGGGCGGCAGCTTCGGTGTCGCCACCGCGGCGATCGGCGGCGGCATGGGCGTCGCAGCGGTGTTCGAGGTCGTGCGGTGAGCGGCGCGCGGATCGAGTTCGACGATGTATCGGTCGCATTCGGCGAGCGCCGGGCACTTCACGGCGTGTCCGTCGCGCTCGACCAGCGCCGCATCGGCATCATCGGGTCGAATGGCTCGGGGAAGTCGACCTTCGCCCGCATGCTCAACGGCTTGGTCGCGCCAAGCAGCGGCCAGGTCCGCGTGCTCGGACTCGACCCCGCACACCAGGCGAAGCAGCTGAGGCGAAGGGTCGGCTTCGTCTTCAGTAACCCCGACGCTCAGATCATCATGCCCACGGTCGCCGAAGACGTCGCCTTCTCGCTCCGCGGCCGCGAGCTCTCCCTCGCCGAAAAGCGGGACCGCACAGCGGCCGCTCTTGAGCGATTCGGCCTGACCGAGCACGCCGACGCGCCCGCCCACAGCCTCTCTGGCGGTCAGAAACAGCTCCTTGCGCTGTGTGCCGTGCTCTTTGGCGACCCCGATCTCGTCGTCGCAGACGAGCCGACCGCCCTCCTCGACCTCGCCAACACCAGGCGCATTCGCCGCCACCTGCTCGATGAGTTGTCACAACAATTGGTGGTCGCCACCCACGACATGCGGATCGCGGCCCAGTGTGACATCGTCCTACGGTTCGAGAACGGCGGCCTCCACGATCAGGGTGAGCCCGCCGCGGTCATCCATCGCTATGAGCGGGACCACGCGTGATCACCCTCTATCGACCGGGCACCAGCATCCTGCATCGAGCGCCTGCGGGCGTGAAGATCCTCGTGCTCGCCATCCTCGCGCTGGCGATCTCGCTGCTCGTACGTGACCTGTCGTCGCTTGCGCTGGCCGCCGCAGTCACGGTCGGTGCTTACCTGCTGGCCGGGCTCGGCGTCACGGGCCTGGCCGCCCAGGTGGTCGCCATCCGCTGGATCATCGTCACGATGCTCGGCACCCAGCTCGTCTTCCTGTCGGCTCGCCTTGCAGCCCTCAATACCGGCCGCGTCGTCATCGTGATCGTGCTGGTGTCGCTGCTCTCGCTCACTACGCTGACCGCTGACCTGCTGGACGCGACCGACCGCGCGTGCCAGCCTCTTCGCCGCATCGGCGTCGACCCGGCACAGGTCGCGCTGCTCCTCGCGATGACGGTCACGACAATTCCCGTCATCGCCGGGTTCGCCTCGACGATCAGGGATGCGCAACGCGCGCGAGGCGTACCGCTGCGCCTACAGTTCCTGGTCGTGCCGCTTCTGATCATGTCCCTCCGGCATGCAGACGATCTCGCGGATGCCGTCGCCGCCCGGGCGTCCGAATGAAGCCAGACACTCGCAGGCCGACGATCGAGACGACCGCACCGAACCCTTCGGCGATGGCGCTCAGGGTCTTCTCGAAGAACCAGACCGGCTCGTACATGGACGGTATGGGTCCGATAGCCGGCAGGTCCACGTATGTCGACAACAGAACGGCCGCGAGGGCGCTTCCGGTAACCAGCAGGGCGGCGAAAAAGGCGGGGCGGCTTCCGCGGACGAGAACATAGAGTGCCACGAGAATGGCAGCGGCGGCTTCAAGGTAGAACAGGTTGCCTTGCCCGATCCCTCCCGGATTCGCCAGCTGGTAACTGGGCGCCAGCCGGAAATGGACGACGGCATCCGTCGCCAGTGCGGCCACGACCAAGAGCCTCAACGCGACATTCGTGTAAACGACACTTCTGCTGATTTTCATAACGTTCAGCTCCTGAAAGCGGCCCTACCTAGAACCACGAGAAGAGACGGCGTCAGGTTCACCCACCGGATCTATACCTTCGTTGAGCCACTTCGGACGACGCCGGATTGGGCTGGTGGCCTAGCCATCCGCGCCAATCGGGTCGATGATTGCTGGTGTGACGGGATGGGTCGTTCCGATCGGTCGCGGGTCGTGAACCCGGCGGCGCGGCGCGTCCAGCGCGTCTACCTGATCCTCCTGCTCGGCAACACGCTGGCGGCGTCATTCATCTGGGGCATCAACACTCTTTTCCTGCTCGACGCGGGGCTGTCGAACTTCGAGGCCTTTGCCGCGAACGCGTTCTTCACAGCGGGCATGGTGATCTTCGAGATCCCGACGGGTGTCGTGGCCGACACGGTGGGGCGGAAGGCGTCCTATCTGCTCGGGACCATCACGCTCTCCGTCACCACAGGGCTGTATTGGATGCTGTGGCTCTGGCACGCGCCCTTCGTTTGGTGGGCGATCGTGTCTGTGCTGCTCGGGCTCGGGTTCACCTTCTTTTCCGGCGCTGTGGATGCCTGGCTCGTTGACGCGCTGACGTTCACCGGGTACACCGGCAGCCTCGAGGCCGTTTTCGGCCGAGGACTCGTCGTGACCGGCATCGCGATGTTCGCCGGCTCGGTACTCGGTGGCGTGATCGCCCAGCTGACCAACCTCGGGGTTCCGTTCCTGGTGCGCGCCGGAGTGCTCATCCTCATGTTCGTTTTCTCATTCGTCGTAATGAAGGACCTCGGCTTCACCCCGGATCGCTCGATGGGTCCGCTGAAAGCGACCAGGAACGTACTGGCGCAATCGATCGAGCACGGGCTCAAGAGGCGCTCGGTTCGCTGGGTGATCCTCTCTGCGCCATTCGCATCCGGCGTCGGGATCTACGCCTTCTATGCATTGCAGCCGTACCTGCTGGAGCTCTACGGCGACAAATCGGCGTATTCGATCGCCGGCCTGGCCGCCGCCGTGCTCTCGCTGTCGCAGGTGGCCGGTGGCATGCTGGCGCCCCGAATCCGCGGGCTGTTCGCCATGCGGACAACCACAGTGATCGCGGCTTCCTTGACCAGCGTCGCCGCGCTGGTGGTCCTCGGAGTGAACAGCGTCTTCTGGCTCGCGATCGTCTTGCTCGTGGTCTGGGGCTTCGTGTTCGCTGTCGCCGGACCGGTGCGGCAGGCCTACCTCAACGACATGATCCCCTCGAAGCAGCGCGCGACCGTTCTCTCCTTCGACTCGCTGTTCGGCAGCCTCGGTGGGGTGTTCATCCAGCCCGCCCTCGGCCGTGCCGCGGACCTCTGGGGCTACGGAACCTCGCTCGTGATCGGTGGCGCCGTGGAACTCATCGGTATCCCGTTCCTGTTCGCCAGCCGGCGCCAGCGCGACCCAGCCGACACGATCACGGCGCGCGTGGATGCCGCCCCGCTCGCACCCGAGGCGCCGTAACGCGGTCGTCCGAGCACCGGTTTCGGTCCCGGATTGAGCATTTCGGTGCGGAATCGCGCGTGTTGGTTATCGAACTGTTATGAATTGTTGTGTCTTTGGCCGCGTGAGTTGCCTCAGACTCTCTATGCCAGCACTCAAAGCCGAGTATGGAAAGCGCGGAGGCTTCACCTTCGTCAAAGAAAGGCTGTGCCATGAAGTTGAAGTCATGGATCCCGATCGCGATAGTCGTCTCTGCATCAGCGCTTGCGTTGTCTGGTTGTTCGTCAGGTGGTGGAGGCACAGGTGGCGCAACGACCGCCTCTCGCGCCTGCGTAATCCTTCCGGACTCGGCCTCGTCACCCCGATGGGAGAACGGCGACCGCCCGGCACTGACGAAGGCCTTCACGGACGCAGGGTTTGAAGCCGACGTCCAGAATGCGCAGGGCGACACGAACAAGTACGCCACCATCGCCGACCAGGAACTCACCAAGGGCTGCGGGGTGATGATCCTCACCGACTACAACGGTGCGGCCGTTGCGGTGACCCAGAAGGCACAGAAGCAGGGAATTCCGGTCATCGCATACGACCGGCCGATCACCACCGGCTCGAGCGAGGCGCCGAAGATGCTGGCCGACTACTACGTTTCGTTTGACAACGAGCAGGTCGGTGAGCTGGAGGGCCAGTCGGTCGTCGACGGTCTCAAGGCCACGGGCAAGGATGCGGCGACCGCAACGGTCGTCTACATGGGAGGCGACCCCGCAGACGGAAACGCAAAACTCTTCCACGACGGCGCTGTGAAAGTGATGTCCGCCGCGGGTATCAAGCCGGCCGCGGAACCGACAGGAGTGTGGGACGGGGACAAGACCGCGACGAACTTCGAACAGGCTCTGACGTCGCTTGGCGGCAAGGTCGACGCCGTGTGGGTCGCCAATGACACCAACGCAGCGGGCGTCATCACTGTGCTCGACAAGAACGGCCTGAAGGTGCCGGTCTCGGGTCAGGATGCGTCGACCGCTGGTCTGCAGAACGTACTTCTTGGCAAGCAGACCGCGACGGTCTACAAGCCCTTCAAGCTCGAAGCCGACGCGGCCTCCAAGCTCGCCATCCAGCTGCTGAAGGGCCAGAAGCCGAGCGTGGGCAAGTCACTGTACGGCAAGCCGTTCATTGCGACCACGCCGATCCTCGTGACACCGGACAAGGTCCAGTCGGTAGTCGACGCGGGTGACGCAAAGGCGTCCGATATCTGCACCGCCGCGGTAGCCGCCGCGTGCACGCAGTACGGCGTCAAGTAGCACGATCGACTCGCGCCGAAGAGTCTCTGCCGCGGCTGACCGCGGCGGAGCCTCTTCGGCGTAGTCCGTGATACCGCGCACCTCCGAACAGTCGGAAGAGAACAAGACGGCTACTGAAAGGAACATCGCATGAGTATGCCGATCATCGAGTTGACAGACGTCAAAAAGAGTTTTGGGCCCGTGAGCGTGCTCAAAGGAGTCGGGCTCAAGGTCTACCCGGGCAAAATCACCGCGCTGGTCGGCGACAACGGAGCCGGCAAGTCGACGCTGATCAAGGGACTAGCAGGAGTCCAGCCATACGACGACGGAGTCGTACTTTTCAACGGGGAACAGGTTCACCTGCATAATCCTCGCGAGGCCTCCCGCCTCGGAATCGAGGTCGTGTACCAGGATCTGGCCCTCTGCGACAACCTGGACATCGTCCAGAACATGTTCCTCGGACGTGAGGAGACGGCAACTGGCATCTTCGACGAGGGGCGGATGGAACGTGAGGCATCCGAGACTCTGCGGTCTCTCTCTGTCCGGACCGTCAAGTCCGTACGGCAGAAGGTCTCATCCCTTTCCGGCGGACAACGACAGACCGTTGCAATTGCTCGTTCGGTGCTGAAGTCCGCCACAGTCGTCATCCTTGACGAGCCAACAGCCGCTTTAGGCGTTGCACAGACCGAGCAGGTGTTGAACCTGGTCAAGAGACTCGCGGACAGCGGTGTCGCGGTCCTGATGATCAGCCACAACCTGGTGGACGTCTTCCAGGTCGCCGATTACATCAGCGTTCTGTACCTGGGACAGATGGTCGCATCCGTCGAAGCATCCAAGACCACAAGCGACGATGTCGTCGGGTACATCACGGGTAGCAAGACGTATAACGGAGAGGCCGCATGAGCGCCACAACAGTACCCGAGACTCCTGCACCCCCGCAGCAGGGTTCCGATCTGATCGGAAGCGGGCAGGAAGGCGGTCTCCTCGACCAGGTGAAGGGGTATCTTCAGCGGCTTCGGAGCGGCGAGATGGGTGCCCTCCCGGCCGTTCTCGGTTTCGTCGTGCTGAGCGGTCTGTTCACCGCTCTCAGCCCGTACTTCCTCACCGAGCGCAACTTTGCCAACCTGCTCACGCAGGCAGCAACGCTTGTGATGCTCGCCATGGCCCTGGTCTTTGTCATCCTTCTCGGTGAAATCGACCTTTCGGCCGGGGTAACAGCGGGCGTCGCGATGTCGCTCTTCGTGGTGCTCTCCGATCCGGGCGGCATCGCGATGAACTGGATCCTGGCGTTGATCATCGCCCTGTTGTCCGGCGTGGCCATTGGAACTTTCATCGGATTCTTCGTCTCACGTGTCGGGATACCGTCGTTTGTCGTGACATTGGGTTTGTTCCTGGGCTTCCAGGGATTGCAGCTCATCATCATCGGCGCCGGCGGCCTGTACCGCATCCAGCAGCCCGAGATCCTTTCGATCCAGAACAGCAACATGCCACCCTGGGCCGGCTGGGTGATGCTCGCTGTCATCCTCGCGGTGTCGTTCGGGATGTCGATGCTCGACCGTCGGCGACGCACACGAGCCGGGGTACCCAACCGCACGATCGCGTTGCTATGGATCCGGCTTGGACTGATAGCGGTGATCGGAGGCACGGTAGTCGCTCTGCTCAACCAGAACCGCGGGACCGGCTTCCTGGCCGTCTCCGGGGTTCCGATCGTGGTTCCCATCACGTTGGCGATTCTCTGGGTCGGCACCCTCGTGCTCGACCGCACGAGGTTCGGTCGCTACATCTACGCGATCGGCGGCAACGCCGAGGCGGCCCGACGGTCAGGCATCAAGGTGATCGGCATCAAATGGGCCGCCTTTGCGGTGTGCTCGACGTTGGCGGTCGTCTCGGGTATCTTCAGTGCCAGCAAAGTCGGCTCGGTGGATGCGGCCTTTGGACGAGACCTCGTCCTGAGCGGCGTTGCGGCTGCGGTGGTCGGGGGAGTCAGCCTGTTCGGAGGGCGCGGTCGCCTGATCCATGGCGCCATCGGAGCGCTCGTGATTGCGGTGATCACGAATGGGCTCGGACTGCTCAACCTGCCTGGCGGAGTCAACTTTCTCGTGACGGGTGGCGTGCTGATCCTGGCCGCGACCGTGGATGCGGTGTCCCGCGTTCGAGCCGGAGGCTCGATCATCCGGCGATAGGGGAATGAGCCCGAACGAAATCGCTCCTGAGGATTCTCAGGAGCGATTTCGTTGTCTTCGAACTGCGGCGTGCGGCTAGTTCGCGCCCACGACCGTGAAATCCGTGCTGAGGAAGATGTGGTGCGGCCAGTTCACGCCGATGTAGTGAACCTCATACTCACCGTTGCTCAGCTTCACAACACGGTCAACCACGCCACCCGAGTAGGCGGCCAGCGCGGCGAGGGTCGCCGTGTTCGCCGTCGTTCCGGTTTGAATCGTCCCGGACCCCTCGGTGTAGTTCGCCGGGATCTGGCCGTCCGTCTTGGCCGCACTCGGCGAACCCTGCTTGAAGGGAACCGCGGATGACGGGGTGTACGTCGTTGGCCCGGCGCCGCTCGCCGGTTGCACGGTGATCTGGGTTGCCGCGATGGTCGTTCCACTGACCGTCCCCAGTACGAGAGCGGATGCGCCTGCCGTCACGGCACTCACGGAGGCAGAGCTCGTCCCCTTCTCGTACGTCGTGGAGGACGCCTCGGTGATGGTCACCTTCTGCCCGGCTGATGTCGTCAGCGTGAAGCCCGATGTGGTCAGGTTACTTACCGTGCCGGATGCGCCCCCTGCGGCCGCACCGGAGCGTGCGTTTGACCCGCCGCCGGCGGCGGCGGGGCCGTGCCCGGCTGTTGCCGATGGAGTCGCTGTTGCAGCGGGTGTCGCTGCTGTTGTCGACGGTGTCGCGGCGGCACAGCCGGAGAGCCCGATCGCCACACTCAGTGCGGCGGCCGCGATCCATCCACTTCTTCCATTCGGCAGCACTCGTCGAATCACTGACCGCCGTGTTGTTGTTGGGTCGTAGTTCATGGTGACCTTTCTCCTTCTCTGGACATCTCCGAGAATGGCAGCGGGTCCCATGAGGTTCCTATGGGTGGTCTATGTGGGCACAGGACGGAATCCAGATTGTCACGCGACCGCGGTCTCGATACGCTCGTCACTCCGGCGCGTGCTCCTCGACCAACACCCAACACCCAACACACGGTGCTCCTCGACCAAAACAGGTCCTACTGTGCCTGGGGGATCCATTCTGAGAAGACGACGGCGTTCCTTCCCTCAGCCTTGGCCTCATAGAGGGCATCGTCCGCTTCGTGGATGAGGCGTTCGCTACTGACGCGGTGACCCTCGATGTTCGCGGAGATCCCGACGCTGATGGTCAGCACCCCGAAGCTGGAACCCGAATGCGGGATCCCAAGTCTGAGTACCGCAACTCGGGTCCGCTCGAGGGCGGCCGACGCGCCGGGCCCTGACTGGTTTGGCAGGAGGACGAGGAATTCCTCGCCACCGTACCGGTAGACGGCGTCGGCTTCTCTGAACTGTCCGGCCAGCGTCGCCGCGACGGCCTTGATGGCTGCATCCCCGGCCTGGTGCCCATAAAGGTCGTTGAAGCTCTTGAACTCGTCAAGGTCGCACATCGCCAGGCAGTAGTCCTGCCCATACCGCTCACTCGAATTGTGCAGGTGTTCCAATTCGTCTGTCATGGTCAGTCGGTTTCGAAGTCCCGTGAGCGGATCCGTGCGTGCTTGCGCCGCAAGTGCGTCGCGGTAACGGGCAAGCTCAATATGGAGGGACGTCACTCGATTGGCCGCGAGGAGGCGCGTCTGAAGCGTGAACGGGTCGAGGGGCTTCGTCACGTAGTCGTCTGCCCCGGCTTCCATCCCGGCCAGCACGTCGGCATGGTCGCCATGGGACGTCACCACAACCAGGTACGTGTATGTATCTGACTCCGCAGCGCGGATGGCTCGACACAGGGCGAAGCCGTCGAGTCCCGGCATCATCAGGTCGGTGATGACGGCGTTCGGGTGAAAGTCCTGATAGAGCTCCCACGCGGCGGTCCCATCCTCCGCGACAATGCATTCATGCCCCGCGTCCTCCACGACCGCCTTCGCAACGAGACGTGAGCCGCGGTCATCGTCGACGACGAGGACTCTCATGATGATGCTTTCAGAGCACGATCGAGCGCCGCATCCACCTTGGCGAGTTCGGTCTCGAGCCGGGCGATCAATTCGCGGTTGCGGCCCTCGAGGTCAGCTGGGGGCAGCTTCTCCAACTGGGCGCACAGTGCGGCTGCGCCCGCGGCACCGATGTTTGCGGCGCCTCCCTTGAGCTTGTGCGCAGCGCTTTTCAGCGCGCCGTCATCTCTCTGGGTGATCGCCAGATCCAGGGCGGCAAGGCTGGTGGGTATCTCACTTCTGAACGCGCGCGCTGCGTCGGCAAGCACTCCGGTGCCATCCATGGGGCCAAGGCCCCGAAGCAGCTCGAGTCGAGCCGGATCCAACGAGGGCTCCAGCGACGGCTGATCCGGTTCGATCACCGGCCAACCCGGATCCAAACGCCTTCCCGTCGTGTCAAATTGCGGAAACACATCATCGGGCATCCACCGTGCAAGCGTGTGCTTGAGGGCCGACATGTCTACTGGCTTGGCGAGGA
>JAUZGC010000213.1 GCA_030840105.1 Microbacteriaceae bacterium | reverse complement strand
AAGAGATGCGGTGAACGTGTCTACGAGTGGGGCCATGAAACGAGTCTGGCAGGTTCGAACATTCCTCTGCCGCGAACGCACGAATCAAGGGATAAGTCAGACCGAAAGGACCCTGTGGAGGAGTAGGTCCGGCCCGTGGGATCCGCGGGAGCCGCCGATCGGAGGCAACTCAGGAGCTCCCCGCCCAGGCCGCGTCAATGATCGATCCAGTTCTCCGAAATGCTGTCGAGCCCTAAATACTGTGCAAACCGCATCGGCCCCGTGCGACGAAACTGGCGCATGAAACTGAACATCGGACGATGAGCCGCGTCACGCCGGGAGCGGGGGCAGTGCGCTTCGCAATTGCCGGGCTACGTGGGTCGGGTCCGATGCGTCGGTGATGGCGCGCACCACGACGATCCGGCGGGCTCCTGCGTCCACGACCTGGTTCACGTTGGTCAGGTCGATGCCACCGATCGCGAACCACGGCAGAGTGTCCCTGCGCGCGCGCTCCAGTTCGGCCGCGTGGGCGACGAGCTCGACTCCGACCGGCGCTCGTCCCGGCTTGGTCGGGGTTGCCCACACCGGGCCGACACAGAAATAGTCGAGTGCCTGCGAGTTGAGGGCCGCCTCGACCTGCTGAGGGGTGTGGGTTGAGAGACCGATCGAGACGCCCGAACCGACGAGCTGGCGCGCGGCAGCCACCGGGACGTCGTTCTGGCCCACATGAAACACCGGGGCGCGTGAGAGCGCGGTAAGGTCTGCTCGATCGTTGACGGCCCACAGTTTTCCGTGACGGACGGCCGCATCACGGAGCATCTCGAGATACTCGAGTTCCACCGCGGCTTCGATGGTCTTGTCCCGGAGCTGAATGATGTCCACCCCGCCTGAATAGGCGGCATCGATGAATTCGACGAAATCGCCTTCGCTGATGCGGGCGTCGGTACAGAGATAGAGTTGCGCGGATCGGACGGACACTTCATCCACCATAGCGTGCGGGGTTCTGCCCGCCTGATCGTCCCCGGTGCCCTTCCGGGATCGTCCCCGGTGCCCGCCCGACGTTGTTCCGGGCGCCGCGCGACGCCTCCGGTGCCGGGCACCAGTCCACGGCGGATAGACTCGATTGCAGTACTGCGGGAGCCCGACGTTCGAGTCGAACAGGGCTGAGAGGGCGTTCGGCGCCGACCGCTTGACCTGATCCGGCTCGTACCGGCGTAGGGAAGGAAAACACATGGACGACCCCCGAGCATCACAAACCCCAGGGCACCGGGCGCGGGTTCTGTAGGCGTGCGCACGGTTGGATCGGCCCACGCCGATGTCATCGTCGTTGGCGCCGGCATCGTCGGATTGGGCATCGCCTGGGCCCTGGCGGAGTCGGGACGGAGCGTCTGCGTCGTCGACCCCCACCCTGCTCAGGGCGCTACATATGCCGCCGCCGGAATGCTGGCCGCGGTCAGTGAACTCCACTACCAGGAAGACGATCTGCTCCGGCTGATGCTGTCATCGGCGGCACTGTATCCCCGGTTCATCGAGTCGCTCCCGGGCGGCGCAGCCGCAACCGGCTACCAGACGACGGAGACGCTCGTCGTCGGGTCCGACTCCGGCGACCGGCAGGCGCTGGCGGACCTGCATACCGTCCAGCAACGACACGGGCTGGACGTGGTTCCGCTGTCGGTCCGTGAGGCTCGACAGCGTGAACAACTGCTGTCACCACAGCTGTCGTGCGCGTTCGTGGTGGCCGACGATCACCAAGTCGATCCACGGATGCTTGCAGCTCACCTTCTTGCGGAACTGGGCGCGATGCCGGGCGGGCAGACGTCGGTCGTACGTGCAACCGCGAGGGGAGTCATCCACGAAGACGAGGGCGATCTCGACTCGCGGGTCATCGGCGTGGACCTGGACGACGGTACGCGGCTCCTCGCGCAGGAGGTGATCGTCGCCAACGGCCTCGGTGCAGCGCGCCTTGCCGGACTGCCTGGGTCGCTCGCGCTCCCCCTGCGCCCGGTGTACGGCGACATCCTCAGGCTCCGGGTCCCGGACAATCTGCGGACGCTGCTGTCGGCCACGGTCAGAGGCCTTGTCCGCGGCGTCCCGGTCTACCTCGTGCCACGCGCGGACGGAACCCTGGTGATCGGCGCAACCTCGAGGGAAGATTCGTTACTCGGTGTCTCGGCGGGCGGCATGTATCAACTGCTCCGCGACGCTCAGGCGCTGGTCCCGGCAGTCGCCGAGCTCGAGCTTCTCGAGACGACGGCACGGGCGAGGCCGGCTACTCCGGATAACGCGCCGCTCCTGGGCAGAGTCGCCAGTGCGCAGGGCGACATGATCCCCGGCCTGGTCGTGGCAACGGGCTTCTACCGCCATGGCGTACTCCTGACACCGATCGCCGCCGACATCTGCCGGCGGATCATCGAGGGAGAGGACGTGCCCGACGCGCACTGCTTCCGCCCCGATCGTTTCTCATCACCATTGCGCAAGGAGCTGTCGTGATCACCATCACCCTCAACGGAGAGACCCGGTCTCTGTCCAACGTCACCACGGTGACCACCCTCGTCGCCGACGTCACGGGACGGCGGATCACGGATGCGGGTCGTGCCGAAGACGGGAGCAGCATCGGCGTTGCTGTCGCCCGTAACGGCGAAGTCGTCCCCCGGAGCAGGTGGTCAGCAGCCACGCTCGACAGCGGCGACATCATTGAACTTCTCACCGCAGTCCAGGGAGGCTGAAATGAACGACGATCCCCTGATCATCGACGGCGTCGCATTGGGATCCCGGCTGATCATGGGCACCGGCGGCGCTCCGAACCTCGACGGGCTGGGCGCAGCACTGAAGGCCTCGGGCACAGAACTGACCACCGTCGCGATGCGCCGTTATGACCCAGCAGTCGCCGGTTCCCTGTTCGACGTGGTGATGGCGTGCGGCATCCGGATCCTGCCGAACACAGCCGGATGCTTCACCGCGCGTGAGGCGGTGCTGACGGCCGAGCTGGCACGCGAGGCACTGGAGACGGACTGGGTGAAGCTCGAGGTGATCGCCGACGAGGAGACCCTCCTGCCCGATCCGATCGAGCTTGCCGAGGCAACGGAACAACTCGTGCAACGGGGGTTCAAGGTCTTCGCTTACACGAACGACGACCCGGTGCTGGCCAAGCGCCTGGAACACACCGGCGCGGTCGCGGTCATGCCGCTGGGCGCTCCGATCGGCACGGGGCTGGGCATCCTCAATCCGCACAACATTGAGCTGATCGTGTCCCGCGCCGAAGTACCGGTCGTGCTTGACGCGGGGATCGGAACCGCCTCCGATGCCGCTCTGGCCATGGAGCTCGGCTGCGATGCGGTACTGCTTGCGACCGCTGTCACGCGCGCACAGGACCCGGTGCGGATGGCGGAGGCATTCCGACACGCCGTCATTGCCGGGCGGCTCGCGGCCCTGTCCGGGCGGATTCCGCGCCGCGAGCATGCGCTCGCCTCCTCGACCATGCTGGGCAGGGCAGATCTGTGAGCGCGCCTGTGTCCGCGGTCTCGCCCGCCCGCATCCCCGTTTCGGATGGTTTGCCGCCGCTGGTTGAGCCGAGGTCGGCGCTCTCCAGCACCGAAATCGAGCACTACTCCCGGAACATCATGCTTCCCGAGATCGGTTCGATCGGCCAGCGACGTCTGTCGAACGCGCGGGTGCTTGTCATCGGAGCCGGAGGCCTCGGCAGCCCCGCTCTTCTCTACCTTGCTGCCGCCGGCGTCGGGACGATCGGCATCATCGACGACGACGTCGTGGACCCGAGCAACCTGCAACGCCAGGTGGTCCACGGTGCGACGGATGTCGGTCGCAGCAAGGTGGCGTCAGCATCCGACACGATCGCGGCGATCAATCCACACGTCACCGTTGAACAACACCCGGTGCGGCTGGACTCCAGCAACGCGCTCGACCTCTTCTCGCGCTATGACCTGATCCTTGACGGCGCCGACAATTTCGCCACCCGGTACCTGGCCAACGACGCCGCCGCCATCCTGGGCAAGCCATACGTCTGGGGCGCAGTGCTCCGCTTCACCGGCCAGGTCACCGTGTTCTGGGAGAAGTACGGCCCGACCTACCGGGACCTCTTCCCGGAGCCTCCCGAACACGGGACGGTCCCCTCGTGCGGGGAAGCCGGGGTGCTCGGCATCGTCTGCGCGGCCATCGGATCCGCGATGGCCGCCGAAGCGATCAAGCTGATCACGGGAATCGGACAGAGCCTCCTTGGACGGCTCCAACTCTTCGACGCGCTCACCTCAACCTGGCGTGAAATCGCCGTTCGAAAGGATGACGATGCGGCGCCCATCACCGAACTGATCGACTACGAGGGATTTTGTGGGATGCCTCCGCGCGACGCGACCCCTGCCTCGTCACCGTCCTGGCGCACGATATCCGTCCAGGAGTTGGACGAACGACTGCGAGCCAGGAATGCAGACGGCGCCGACTTTGATCTGATCGATGTCCGTGAACCCAGCGAGTACGCGCTGGTAAACATCCCGGGCTCGCGCCTGATACCGCTCGCGGGCATCCAGTCCGGCGACGCACTCGCCGATCTCCAGCGAGACAGAGAGCTGGTGGTCTACTGCAAGACCGGCATCCGCTCCACCCACGCGGTCGAAGCACTCGGGAGAGCCGGCTACACCCAGCTCACCCTCGTCTCCGGCGGTATTCTCGAGTGGATCGACCAGGTCGAGCCGGACAAGCCGAGGTATTAGTCGCCGAAATTTTGGTGGGGCTTGGTCTACTCAAAGTTGATGATGACTGGTCGCGGGTTAGTGCGTAAGGATCGCCCCCGCGATCGCATACGCGGTGCCAATTCCGACGGCGATCACTAGCCGGATGGCGAGGAACCGGGACCAAGACTGAGACCACGGGACTGCGGCAATCGTCGCGGCCAGCAGCACCCCTGCGAGGATCGCGCACGCGATTGCAAGGCCGACGAAATCCGTGTAAACGCCGAACCCTCCCCCGCTGCAGCCGCTTATTCCACACCAGCTGAATGCCGCCACGACCCACAACGGGTAACCCGCTGCGAGCGCCACGGGAACGGCCCAGAATAGGTGAAGGCTCGGATGCATCCGTTTTCGAGGCTTCGCCTGATCGCTCTCAATGTCGCGCAACATCGGCTCCCGTTCTCAATGCAGATGAGTGATGATCGCGCCCGCCATTGCATACGCGGTGGCAATCACCAAGGCGATCGCTAGCCGGATGCTGAACGAGCGGGACCACGGAACTGCGGCAATCGCCCCGGCCAGCAGCAACCCCGCGATGACGGTGCACGCGATTGCGTCGCCGACAAAGTCCGTGTAAACGCCGAATCCTCCACCACTGCAGCCACTTATCCCACACCAGCTCAGCCCTGCCCACGCCCAGAACGGAAGACCCAGTGCGAGACCGACGGGAACCGTCCACAACAAATGCCGGCCGGGGCGTCCCCTGTTCTCGGCTCTCTCGTCGACGCTCCTCACGGTCGACCAGCTACAGGATGTGTTCGCCGGAGTCGATCATGTGTGGCCCTGTTCTCTGCGTGCGCGGACAGCGCCCGAATCTGCGGTTCGCTGTGCAAGCCGCGTCGGGCTGCGTTCGGATTCTGTCAGATGTGAATCAGTCCCCATGCTCCCCAGAACGGGGTACCCAGCCGCACTTGGTCACCAATGTCGACCCAGAAGTACAGGCACCCGAAGAGGTACATCGGCTCGTAGGACCGACAGGCGACTCGTCAGCGTAAGGCGGCTGCTGGCACAAGGTAGATCCATCCGGCCAGCGCGAAGATCAATCCGGTGGCCGCGGCGATGACCCATCGGAGTGCGCGGTTCGCTGTCCACCGAATCAGCACGAGCGGAAGGGCAACGATCGCACCGCTGACGCCAAGACCGATGACGCCGCCGACCGGATTCCATGAAACGCCGAACCCTCCGCCTGAACACCCGCTGACCCCACACAGCGCGATGTCTGTAGGGATCCAGATTCCCATCCCGACGATCACGGCAAGCGGAAGGGCCCACAGCAGCGCCCGACCGAGCTGCCTCTGTCGCACCGCACGGTCAGCCTGCTCCTCGCTCGGCGAGGTCATTTCGCCACGCGTGGGACAGGCGCGCCCATGCATCCGCTCATCATTGAGCACTCCTTGTATCAGTCATTTAGGGGGACCCTCGCCCGGTTGACCTTGTACGAGCACAGTCACGTAGACAGTCGTCCCTGGCGGTGCGGGTTTGAGAGTCATGGCATAGTCGGCAAGAGTGTATGGCTCACCCGTTTGGATGGTGAGGAAGGTTGTTGACCACGACACGTTCCCCCTGCCCACGAGCTGAATCTGTTGCGCCGAGGCCAACAAAGCCTGAGCCAAGTCGTATTTCGGGTATGTGTCCCTGTAGTACTTTGCCGTGGCGAAAGTGTCTGTCGGAGCCGCAAAAACAACAGCGATACCCGGGTCGTGCGCAGACCCCGGAAGTGTGCTCCCCAAGTATTCCACTCGGCCGAGGAGGACCCCGCCTGGCGGCGGAACAGTGAGCACCTCAGCTGCTGCCATCTGCTTGACATCGGCTGACGCATTATCCGGCGGGCCGAAGCATCCGCTCATGGTCATGACGAAGGCCGCTGCGGCCGCGATTAGCGCAAGACGACGCGGGCTCCAACCCACCCTCTGTCGTGCGGATGCCTGCACGGCGCCTGTCTAACCCGTCACAGTGACGGCATTGTGCGACAGGCTGAGCGCGAACGCTGCGACGGCAATCACGATAACGACGCCGGTGAACGTCCACCCGACGATGACGGCCGCGAGAGCGAGCCCGCGGCCGTTTTCACCCGATCGCTTGATCTGCGATAGTGCCACGTGGCCGAGGATCAGCCCGATCAGCGAGCTGAAGAAGACGACGATGAGCGACGCGATCGCGAGCGGATTCGTCCGTTCAGCCGGTTTCCCGTTAG
>JAUZGC010000143.1 GCA_030840105.1 Microbacteriaceae bacterium | reverse complement strand
CGAGGAGGCACGATGGCACTGGTTCAGGATGTCGCATCCGGTGAGTTGGACCTTGCCTTCGTTTCTGTTCCCGGTCGCAAGCACCCGGGAGTGACGCTCACGCACCTGGTATCGGAGCCGATCCTGCTCGCCGTGCCCCCCGGCCACCGGTTGGAGTCACAGAAGTCCGTAACGCTCCAAGACGTCGCCGGCGAGACATTTGTTGAAGTGCCGTCCGGTTGGGGCACCAGGCTCCGGACCGATCAGGCACTGGCCCAGGCTGGTGTCGAGCGGGTGGTGGGGGTTGAAGTCGCAGACCTGAGTACCCTCGCCGAACTGGTTCGCGCCGGCCTGGGCCTCGGTTTCCTGCCCGAATCGACCCTGATCGGCGCCGGCCGTGTGACTCTTGTTCCGATCGAACCACAGCTCCTGTGGGAGGTCTCGCTCGCAGTGCCGTCGACGAGGCGTCCATCGGCCGCGGCATTGGCTTTCCTCGACCTGGTACGCAAGACCACGCCATCTGCCACAACGGGCTGATTCACCCCGTTGCGTTGGCTACCACGAGCAGCAGGTCAGTCGAGCGTTAGAACCTGGCTGCGCCGATCGTGAACGGCCGTCTCGGTGAAGGGATGCATGGCAAAGATGAATGTGGCGTGGGGGAGCCGCTCGCGGAGGACGCCCAATACGTGTCGTGCGGTCGGCTCATCGAGTCCCGCGGTCGGCTCATCGATGATCAGCACCTCAGGCTGAGCGACGAGCATGCGCGCGATCCGCATGCGGGTCTGCTCACCTCCGGAGAGGTCGCGGCCGCCGACACCCACCGGTGTCCGTGCCGAGATCTCGGCGCGATCGAGCCGAAGGTCGGCCAGGGCAGATTCGACCTGTTCGATCGTCACCCCGGGATCCGCGAGCCGCAAGTTTGATCCGACGGTGCCGGTGAAGAGGAAGTCGTCGACGGGAACATAGGCAATGCGTGTGCGGCCGCTTCTTCCGTTTGCACTATTGGCCTGCCGCAGTTGTTCGGCGAGGGCGGTGAGCAGGGTCGTCTTTCCGCTTCCGGAGCGACCGACGACGAGTAGCGTGCCCCCACGCTTCACTCGCACAGCGACGTCTCGGGCGGACCGGTACGGGTTGGCCGGGAGCCGATAGTCGTTGAAGCCGAACTCGTGGGAATCCCACCAGGCGTGAATACTCGGCGTCCCCTGGTCGTCTCCGGTGCTCTCCATGAGGCGCTCGCGGCTGAGGCGAGCGAGTTTCGCTACGGCGATCGATTCGACGGCTGCTCCGAGTTGCGCAGCCGTTCCCAGCACTCCTGCTGCCAGCAGCGCCACGAATGCGACCGTCGGCGCGTCGCGGTGGTCGATGATCGCTGCGGCGTATGCGATCCCACCCAGGGTGAGCGCGGCCAGCACGCCAAAAGCAGCATCCGTGACGAAGCCCCGCTCACGTGTCGCCCGCTCCACGCCGGCAAGTGCAGTCAATCGCGTGAGGATACGCTCCCTCAGGCGGTCGATCGCGCCGAGGGACGCCATTTCGGGCCAGGCGTCGACGGCGGTGACGGTCTCTGCGCGCACCGACCGCCGCCCCGCATCCAGATCGGACGTCGTTCGCTTCACCCTTTCGCGAATAACAGTGAGGAGCACCGCGGCGAGTGAGGCGACCGCGAGAACCACCGCGCCGGCCGTGGTCGCAAAGGCGGCGACAGCGACTCCACTGGCCGCGACGATCGCGAACGTCACCACTGGAGCGATTCCGCGGATCAAGACCATGCTCTCGGTCTCGGTGTCGCTCATCGAACGATCCAGCAGGTCCCCGGTGCGCAGGCTTCGCGACCGGCTCGCCGAAACATTCGCGAGGGATGAGAAGAACCCGGTGCGCACGCCGGAGAGGTGGCGGAGTGCGACGGCGTGGAGGACCAACCGTTGGCAGTAGTTTGCGGCGATGCGGGCGAGCGCAAAACTGCGGACGCCGCCGCTCGGGGCGATGTAAGAGAACGTGCTGTACAGCGTGGCTCCTGCGACCGCCGATGCGGAAATGAACCAGCCGGAGAGCCCGACCAGGCCGACGGAACTGAGTTCTGCAATGGCCGCAAGGGCCAGGCCGAACACGGCGAGCGGAGAGATCACGCGCGCCCGGGTAGCAACCGGTTGCGGCGCGCTCATGCGGCTGCCACCGCCGAACGGACCTCGATGACGCCCTCTTCGAGGTTCCAGACCGTGTCCGCCGCGTTGACGACGGCAGCAGAGTGCGTCGCGACGACGACCGTGCTGCCCTGAGTGACGCGCCTCAGGGCGTCGAGCACGATCCGCTCGGATTCCGGATCCAGATGTGCGGTCGGCTCGTCGAGAATCCACAGCCGGGCGCCACCGACGAGAGCTCGCGCGATCGCGATTCGCCGCGCTTCTCCGGTTGATACACCCCAGCCGCCATCACCGATGATCGAATGGATGCCGTGGCTGAGGGCCTTGACGGCCTGCTCGAGTCCGGCGGCGCGGAGTGCCTCGACGATTTCGGCATCCGTGGCGTCGCTGCGCCCGAGGCGCACGTTCTCTGCGACGGTGTCCTCGAGGATTACCGTCTGCTGTCCGATCCATGCCGAACGGCCGACCACCGGTGGTGCACTACCCTCGCTCGAGCACCACTCGATCGCGCCATCCGTCGGCTTGCGCAGGCCCCCGATCAGGGAGAGCAACGTCGTCTTGCCCGCTCCGGATACTCCCGTGATAGCGGTCCAGCTCCCCGCTTCAACCTGCAAGGCTGGTATTGCGAAGAGTTCCCGGTCGCCGTCCGGAACCTGGTAGCGCACGCCTCTCAGTGACACCGTGACGGGCTCCGGCTCAGCCGGCAGTCCGGTGGCGCGGGGGGACAGCGTGTCCGATCCGTCGCTACCGCCTGCCAGCATGTCCGCGATGGCTTTTGCAGCCGTCGTGGCGCGCTCGCGATCGTGGAAGGCCGCAGCGGCGCTGCGCAGTGGCGCGAAGTACATGGGGCAGATGAGGAGGACGAACAGCCCGGCGGCAAGAGTAATCGGCGTGACGCCGGGAACTCGAACGTAGCCGAGCAGCGAAAGACCGATGTAGGTGGCGTTTGCGGCGATCGAAAACGTGACCACGACATCCATGATGAGTCCGGAGAGGAACGCCCGTCGCACGACCGCGAGGTTTGCCGAGGTCAGTTCGCGAGATGCCACATCGATGTCGCGGCGCCGCCGTTCGACCGCCCCAAGGTTGATAAGCGTGGGGAGCCCATGGAAGCTCTCGAGCATCATCGCCCCAAGGCGTCTCATCGCAAACAGATGACGGTCATTGCCGTCCTGTGCGAAGATGCCGGCAAGCTTCATGTTCAGTGGGACGAGCGCGCTCGAGAGCAGCAACACGATCGCCGCCGGCCAGTGCACGAGTGCCGTGCTCACGAAGATGACGACCATGGAGACCGGCGCTGAAATCCGCAGCGGTTCGACCCTCGCGTGGTAGTCGGCCACCTGGTCAGCCAACTCGACGAGCGCATGTGCGGATGCCGCCGGTTCCGGGTCTGTGATGCGGCGACCACGGGGAAGGAGTGCCTCGGCGAGTGAACTCCGGATCGCCCCCACGATCTGCGCGCGACCCGCGGCCTCGAATCGCCGGGAGACCCAGGTCGGGGGGGGGGGG
>JAUZGC010000057.1 GCA_030840105.1 Microbacteriaceae bacterium | reverse complement strand
CGGCCGGAGCCGCGCTGCCGGTGATGGTCGGGTTGGTCTTGTCGAGCTTCACGATCACCGCGCCGGTGCCGCTGTTGCCGAGTTTGTCCGTCGCCGTGGCGTTCTTTGTGATGCTCGCGACGCTGGAGCTCACACTGTCGGTGGCGGGAGTGGGGCCGGAGCCGATTCCTGAGCCGGCATCCGTCGCCGACCACGTGATACCCACGTTGGCCTTGTTCCAGCCGGCGGCGTTGGCCGCGGGCGCCAGGGCGGCAGTCACGACAGGCCCGGTGTTATCGAGAGTGAAGGATGCCTGAAGCGACGAGGACTGCCCCGTACATTTGTCCTGGGCGTTGACGTTCGGCGATGCCGCTGCGGTGACCGCCTGGACTCCATCGCCGGTACCTGCCGTGGTCGTGAACGTCCAGTTCGACTTTGCCGTGGCGGACGTGGCGTGCGCGGTGAATGCACCGGCGACATCCACACACTGGGTGTCGCTACTCGTGATGACCGTGAGCGTCAGGGCACCACCCTGTTTTGCATACAGCGTGCCGCCCGACGAGGTGGTACCTGCGCCTCCGGTGAAAGTCGCGCTCGTCACGCTCGATGCGAAGGCCGGCGCCACGCTGAGCATCGCCGACACCACCGCCAGCACTGACCCCAACGCGACTATGGCCAGCCAACCGCGGCCTTCGCTGAAACGAACTCGTCTTGTCGAAATGCCGCTGTGAGCGCGCATGAAAACCTCCGGGAATAGCGCCGCTCGGGTACGTCGCTATGGCCGAAAGTCTGTTGTGCCGAAATGACCCACACAATCCCCCATACACGGGGTTGACTATTTCTCAGCTTCCGGGAAGTCAATGAATCAGTGAGTGTGGGAGCCTAGTTCAGCGGAAAAGTCACAGCTTCCAACTGGGCTGATATCTCGGCGGTCACCGCGCATCCTTTCTGAAGCGTGCAGCAATCAGAGTGGCACGGGCGCGCCGGTTGGGCAAAGGGCGTGGTGGGGAGCGCGGGTCACCGGCGCCGGGCAGGGTGGATCAGCGGCGCCGGGTGAGCGCGCTCGCGCGCGCGTCATCCACCGCGGGGTCGGCGAGCGGCAGAAGTTTCGTCGGCCCGAATCGTCGGTCGACTGCAGCCTGGATCAGGTGATCTGCCAGCCGCGGATTCTTGGGCAGCACAGGTCCGTGTAGGTATGTGCCGACGATGCCCTTGTAGCGGGCCCCTTCGAATCCGTCGATTCCGTTGTTTCCTTGCCCCTTGGGCACCGCTCCCAACGGCGTGACGCCTGACCCGAGATGGGTGCGGCCGCCATGGTTCTCGAACCCGATCAATGCCCCGAATTCGTCGCTTGCCGTGACGGTGTTCCCAACGAGCCGCGCTCCTCCGGCATCGGTGGTGATGTCGAGGATGCCGAGTCCCGGAAGTGTGCTTCCACCAACGGTGTACGTGTGGTGGCCGAACAGCTGGAACATCCCGCAGACCATGAGCATGGGCGTGCCGTTCTCGGCCCATTCGCTCAGCTGCGCGCGATGCGTCAGAATGTCCCGTTGGACGAACGCCTGTGCGGCATCCTGCCCGCCTCCCCCGAAGACGAGATCGGGAGGATCCGGCATCGCGTCGCCCGGATGATGGTCGATGACGGTGACGCCGAACCCCCGCCATTCCAGGCGCCGACGGAGAGTGAGGACGTTTCCACGGTCTCCGTAGACGTTCATGTGCCCTGGGTAGAGATTCAGGATCGTCACCTGGTCGGCGCTCACGCCACCTCACCGAGCGCTTCGAGGCGGAGGGTGCGGCGCAGCGCGAGCATCGCCGTGTATGTGCAGTAGATCCGCTTGGGTTCCCCTGGGTTGCGGGTGAGAAACCCGCGAATTGCGCGTGCGGGATTGGGCTCGACGACCTCGCAGGCAACATCGTCGTAGTTCAGGCGCAACCACAGATCGTGAGCTCGGGTTCCTGTGACGACATCCACACCGTCATGAAGGGCCGAGAAATCGACGTCCCAGATCCACGACACGTCACGCCCGTCTGCGTCGAGATCGTTCAGCGCAATCATGGTGCGCACATTGCTGTGCTCGAACGACGCCATCACGGCACGGAATCCGCCCGGGTTCTTCACGAGGACGAGCTGGACCTCCTGGCCGTCGACGTCAAAAATCTCACCGCGACCGAAGGCCGGAACGATCGTCGGCAACGCAGCAAGACCCCGCTTCGGATCGAACGATGCTCCGAGAATTGCGCGGCACGCTGCAACCGCCGCGACTCCGTTCACCTGGTTGTAAAAGCCGTCGAGAGAAAGCTGGAATTCGTGCGTGCGACCGCCGAATGAAACGACACTCGTCGTCCCTACCTCCTCCAACATGGTTGCAGGGCTCGCGACCGCTTCAGGAAGCGTCTCATCGACGTCGGAGGTGAGCTCATCATCGATGGCATAGAGGTGGCGCAACCGATCGCTGATGCCGAACCCGGACACCCGCGCGGTGACGTCCCTCAGGAAGCCAGCGGATCCGAGTCTGGGGTCGGCAACGTTGAGAACAAGCACATCGCGGGTTGCGACGGCCACCGAATGCAGCATCTGGGTCGTCCGGTCCATCTCGCCATATCGATCCATCTGGTCGCGCATTACGTTCAGGAGCAGCGACACCCTCGGTTGAACCGCACGCACGAACGAGACCGCGTGCGCTTCATCGATCTCGAGGACCGCGATGTCTGCGCTGAGGCGGCCGCGCAGGTCGACCGAACCCAGCAGGGCAGACATGATGCCCCGGCTGAAGTTGCTTCCGGTCGGATTCGAGATGACGGTAAGCCCGTGGGCGGACAACAACTCGACGAGAATCTTCGTTGTCGTCGTCTTCCCATTCGTGCCCGTCACGAGGATGACTCCTCGCGGCAGCTGCTCCAGAACCTGCGAGAGCAAGGTGGGAGCGAACAATTCCGTGACAAATCCAGGTAACGCGGAACCGCCACCGCGAAGCTTCAGCCCGATGCGTAGCAGCTTTCCCAACGCGATCGCAGGGGTGTATCTGAAGCCGAGCAAGTAATTGTGTCCTTAGAAAATCCCTACACGGCAGGGACGCCGAAAGCACACACCAGAGAGAGCCAAGGGAATATTCCACTAGATCATCGCAGGATGAGAATCAGATAAGAGAGCCCTTCGAAACTTCACATGAAGCAACAAGCGGGCGTCGGGCGCGCGCAAAGGCGGCGCTCACCCAGGTATGTTCCAGGGCTTCACGC
>JAUZGC010000136.1 GCA_030840105.1 Microbacteriaceae bacterium | reverse complement strand
CCAGGCGAGGGCGACCTGCTGCGGGCTCACGCCGTGCGCCGAGGCCACCTCTTGGAAGGCGTCATGCCGCTCGCCGAGCGCGCCGGCGGAGCCGATGCCGCCGAGGGGGCTCCACGGCAGGAAGGCGATGCCGAGCTCGTCGGCCAGTTCAAGCTCTGGCTCACTGCTGCGGAACGCCGGTGAGAACTGGTTCTGCACCGAGGCGAGCCGGCCGCCGAGGATCTCCTGCGCGAGACGGATCTGGTCCGGGTTCGCGTTCGAAATGCCGGCCAGGCGGATCTTGCCCTCGTCGAGGAGGTCGCGGATCGCGCCATACGAGTCAGCGATCGGCACCTCGGGGTCTGGGCGGTGGAACTGGTAGAGGCCGATCGCGTCGACGCCGAGGCGCTTGAGCGAGGCCTCAGCAGCCTGCTTGATGTACTCTGGGCGGCCGTTGACGTACCAGCTGCCGTCGCCGGGGCGGAGGTGACCGCCCTTGGTGGCGATGAGCACGTTCGACGTGTCTCCACCCCACGACGCGACCGCCTTGGCGATCAGGGATTCGTTGTGGCCGACCTCGTCTGCGTACTGGTGGTAGGCATCCGCGGTGTCGATGAGGGTGACACCCTCGTCGAGAGCGGCGTGGATGGTCGCGATCGAGCGCGACTCCTCGGGGCGTCCTTCGATCGACATGGGCATTCCGCCCAGGCCGATGGCGCTGACTTCGAGGTCGGCAATCTTGCGTGTCTTCATACCTGAAATACCGTTTCTTTCTTTCTTCGTAAGTGGAGCGTGGGAGCGGTTGAGTGCCGGCCCGGAGTTACCAGGCGTAGTCCTCTGGCGCCGTCTTGTGCCCAGGGAAGATCTCATCCAGCTTCGCAAGCGCGTCTGAGTCCAAGCTGACATCGAGGGCGCGGATGGCCGCATCCAGCTGCTCCTGCGTGCGCGGGCCGATGATCGGTGCGGTGACCGCGGGCTGGTGCAGCAGCCAGGCGAGCCCGATGTCGCCGGGCTCGTGGCCGAGCTCGTCGGCGAAGGCTTCGTACTTCTCGATTGCATCGCGGTGCGTGGCGAGAGCATCCGCAGATCGACCCTCGAGGCGGCGCTTGCCCTCGCGCTCCTTGCGGAGGACTCCGCCGAGGAGGCCACCGTGCAGCGGCGACCAGGGGATGATGCCGAGGCCGTTGCTCTGCGCGGCCGGGATGACCTCGAGCTCGATGTCGCGCGTGAGCAGGTTGTAGATCGACTGCTCGCTGACGAGGCCGGTGTAGTTGCGACGCCTGGCTTCCGCCTGGGCCGTCGCGATGTGCCATCCGGCGAAGTTGCTGCTGCCCGCGTAGAGGATCTTGCCCTGGGCGACCGCGGTCTCCATGGCCTGCCAGATCTCGTCCCACGGGGTTTCGCGGTCGATGTGGTGGAACTGGTAGATGTCGATGTAGTCGGTCTGCAGGCGCTTGAGGCTCGCATCGAGCGCACGACGGATGTTGAGTGCCGAGAGCTTGCCGTCGTTCGGCCAGTCCGACATCTCGCCATAGAGCTTCGTCGCGAGGACCGTGCGCTCGCGGCGCTCCCCGCCCTGGGCGAACCAGCGGCCGATGATCGACTCGGTGGCGCCGGGGCCGAGGCTTCCGCCGTACCGGTTCGCCGTGTCGAAGAAGTTGATGCCCGAATCGTGGGCCGAATCCATGATGGCGTGCGACGCCGCTTCTTCGGTCTGTGGACCGAAGTTCATGGTACCGAGGCAGAGACGTGAGACTGTGAGGCCGGAACGGCCGAGGTGTGTGTACTCCATCCTCTCAGCGTCTCTCCGGCGCGGACCCATGTCCAACAGGACTTTCGAATGCTATTGAGCAGCCCAGTTTCTCAATCCGCCACAGCGGTCAGCGCGCGGTCCATCCGCCGTCGATTGCGAGCGCCTGGCCGGTGATGAGGGATGCCGCGGGGGAGGCCAGGAACACGACCGCTCCCGACACCTCGGCGGGAACTCCGATCCGGTGCAGTGCCGCGATCCGCTCGATGGTGTCTGCCCGGAACGCGTCGTCGGAGAGTGCCTCGCTGGTGCCATCCGTTTCAATGAAGGTCGGTGCGACAGCGTTGACACGGATGCCGTACTCACCCCATTCGACGGCCAGGCACTTGGTGAGGTGCACGACCGCGGCTTTGCTGATGCAGTACGACGATTCGCCTGGCAGGGCAACCAACCCCGCCTGGGAGGCGACGTTGACGATGGAACCGCCGCCGGAGTTCCTCATGTGGCGAGCCGCGTGCTGCGACAGGAAGAAGGTCGACTTGGTGTTGAGTGCCCACACGGCGTCGAAGTCTTCCTCCGAAACATCGATCGCCGGGCCTCCGATTCCACCGCCTGCATTGTTGACGAGGATGTCGAGCCCGCCGAGTTCAGCGGCGGCCCGGTCGATCGCCGCTTTGCTCTGGGTCAGGTCGAGCACATCCATGCGGAGCGGCAAGGCCTGAACGCCGAACTGCTCGATTTCAGCGACGAGACCTCCGTCGTTGGCAGGCTCGCGCATCCCGAGTGCGACGTTGGCACCTGCCCGCGCCAGTTCGATCGCGATCGCTCGCCCGAGCCCTCGCGTCGACCCTGTCACGAGTGCGTTCGAGCCGCTCAGCGAGAACGGGGATTCCTCGGTGTCCGGTCGATTGTCGGTCGATGTGTGCGCCACTGTTGTCCTCCATTGTTCTTCTGTGTCGGTTGAGTAGGCCGTTCTTCCGTGTTGGTTGAGTAGGCCGCCCGCGGCCGTATCGAAACCCGGTAGTCGGCGAGTTCAGGGATTTCGATACGCGCTGGCGTGCTACTCAACCAGCACAGGTTAATTAGCTCACGCTCGGTTTCGACGCAGTCCTGCGTGCGCCGCTCGCGGGTTTCGCGGCTGCAGCGCGAGAAGGCGCGCGCTTGGCAGGCGCCGAGGCGACAGCATCCGCCCCCGCTGCGACGGCAGGCGACACGGGTGCCAGGCGCGTGAGTTGCACGACGTGCGACGGGTTCAGCTCGTCGAGCGTGGCGACGCCGAGCAGGCGCATGGTGCGCGCGATCTCGCCGGAGAAGATCTCGATCATCCGGTCCACACCCTCACGCCCGCCGGCCATCAGGCCGTACAGGTAGGCGCGACCGACCATCGTGAAGTCGGCGCCGAGCGCGATGGCCGCCACGATGTCCGCCCCGGACATGATGCCCGTGTCGAGGTGCACCTCCAGGTCCTTCCCGACCTCGCGGGCGACGGACGGCAGCAGGTGGAACGGGATCGGCGCGCGGTCGAGCTGTCGACCGCCGTGGTTGGACAGCGTGATACCGTCCATGCCCATGCTCGCGAGCTTTTTCGCGTCCTCGAGGTTCTGCACGCCCTTGACGACGAGCTTGCCCGGCCACTGCTCCTTGATCCAGGCGAGGTCCTCGAAGGTGACGGTCGGGTCGAACATGGTGTCGAGCAGCTCGGCCACCGTGCCGGACCAGCGGTCCAGGGAGGCGAAGGCGAGCGGTTCGGTGGTGAGGAAGTTGATCCACCACTCCGGGCGGGGGATCGCGTTGATGACGGTCTTCGGGGTGAGCGCGGGCGGGATCGACATGCCATTGCGCTTGTCGCGCAGGCGCGCGCCGGCGACGGGCACATCCACGGTGACGAGGAGGGTGTCGAAGCCTGCCTTCGCGGCGCGGTCGACGAGCGCCATGGAGCGGTCGCGGTCCTTCCACATGTACAGCTGGAACCAGTTGCGCCCGTCCGGGTTCGCGGCCTTGACGTCTTCGATGCTCGTCGTTCCCATGGTCGACAGCGCGAACGGGATGCCGGCGGCGGCCGCCGCGGAAGCACCGGCGATCTCGCCCTCGGTCTGCATCATGCGGGTGAATCCGGTCGGAGCGATTCCGAACGGCTGCGCGACGGGCGCGCCGAGCACCTCGCGTGACGTGTCGACCTTCGACACGTCACGCAGGATCGACGGATTGAACTGGATGTCTTCGAACGCCTGCCGAGCGCGGGCGAGCGAAAGCTCCCCTTCGGCCGCGCCATCCGTGTAGTCGAATGGCGCCTTCGGGGTGCGTCGTTTGGCGATCGCGCGCAGATCGGAGATGGTGAGGGCGGCATCCAACCGGCGCTTCTTGGCATTCAGCTCAGGGGTCTTGAACTTCATCAGGGGCGCGAGGT
>JAUZGC010000114.1 GCA_030840105.1 Microbacteriaceae bacterium | reverse complement strand
TAGCGACGGTCGGGCTGTTCCCCGGCGCACTCGGGCACACCCCGCTGAAATTCCTCCTGCCGGATTATGCGAGCCAGATCGGCTGGCTGTACCCCCTTGCAGCGGCGGGTCTCATCCTGGGCCTTCTCGCCCTGCGTTCCGGAAAGACCCGGCCGAACCCGGACACCGGGCTGCGCGCGGGCGTGCTGCTCAGCACGACGCTGTTGGTCACGTTGGGGGGCGTCCTGAGCTTCATGAGCCTGCCCCACACCGCGTACCTCGCGAGTATGGCCCTGCCCCTGTCCGCTCTCTGTGCGATCGGCGTCATCTTCCTCTGGCGGTCATCTCGAGATCGCGTCTCGCGACTGCGATTTGCTCTGCCGGTGACGATCGCGGCCGAAACGGCGTGGGTGCTCTACCTCGTCTCGAATTACCCGCGATTCTCGGAGTGGCTCACGGCTCCGATCGGCATCCTTGGGGCAGCTGCAACACTCGTAATGCTGGCTCGCGCAGCCGGATGGCATCGAAGCGGCCGGGCTGTCCGGATCGCCGGGGTCGCCGCCATCATCGCGACGGTACTCGCCCCGCTCGTGTGGTCGATCTCGACGCTTGACCGCGCGTACGCCGGGACGGCCAATGATGCATACGCCGGACCACCTACCCCATCCGTCATCAGCCAGAATTACCTGCCGGATGGCCCGTACGGGATCGGACTCGACTCGAACCGAGACGCCAAGGTCACCGTCGACGTCGAAGCCGAAATCTACCGCTACGCCGTCGCACACAGCGGGAATCGCCAGTTCGCGCTCCTCACCGATTCGTGGCGCAGCGCGGCGCCACTCATCATGAACGGCAAGCAGCGCATACTGCCACTGGGCGGTTTCACCTCCCGCGTGCCAGCACCCAGCTTGTCAGCGCTCAAGGCGATGGTCGCAGGCGGACAGCTGCGATATTTCCTGCTCACCGGCCAGGCATCGAAGAACAGTCTGAGCACACCGAACCTCAACGCGGTACACCAGTGGGTGACTCAAACGTGCACACTGATCCCGGAGAAGGCGTACGCCCCCGACAAGATCGGTTCGGCCTGGAATCCCGCGACCGACCAGCTCTACGACTGCACCGCCACCAAGCCGAATTCTTAGGACCGCAGCCCTAGGATCGCAGCTATGAAACGAATTGCCTTCCTCTCGTTCGGCCACTGGCAGCCGAGCTCTGGCTCCAAGACGCAGACCGCGCGGGACGCCCTCGTCCAGAGCGTCGAGCTTGCCGTCGCCGCCGAAGAGATCGGCATCGATGGCGCGTTCGTGCGCGTGCACCACTTCGCCAGGCAGCTTGCTTCACCATTCCCCCTGCTTGCCGCCATGGCGGCTCGCACCAGCAGGATTGAGCTCGGAACCGCCGTCATCGACATGCGCTACGAGAATCCGCTTTACATGGCCGAGGAAGCCGCCGCCGCCGACCTGCTCAGCGATGGCCGCCTGCAGCTCGGCGTGAGCCGCGGTTCACCAGAGACCGCCCTGCGCGGGTACGAATCGTTCGGCTACGTTCCGGGAGACGGGGAGACGGATGCGGACCTGGCACGCCGCCATACCGAGCTCTTCCGGGCCGCAATCGCCGGCACGGGAATGGCCAATGCGAATCCCCAGATGACCGGCTCGGATCGCCCGCTCCCGATCGAGCCGCGCTCCCCCGGCCTGCCTGATCGCATCTGGTGGGGCGCCGGTACCCGCGCGACAGCCGTGTGGACGGCCGAACAGGGCATGAACCTGATGAGCTCCACTCTCCTGACCGAGGACACCGGCGTTCCGTTCGACGAGTTGCAGGCCGAACAGATCACGATGTTCCGCGAGGCGTGGGCCAAGGCCGGCCACAGCCGCGAGCCGCGCATCTCGGTGAGCCGGAGCATCCTGCCGATCATCGACGACGAGACCCGCTACTACTTCGGGAAGCGCGCAGGAGCCGACGCCGAGGATCAGGTCGGCTATCTCGACGGCGGCTTGGCTCGGTTCGGCCGGAGCTACATCGGCGAGCCGGATGTCATCGCGGCGGAACTCGCCACGGATGCCGCAGTGCACGCCGCGGACACCGTGTTCGTCACGGTACCGAACCAACTCGGCGTCGACTTCAACGCGCGCATCCTGAAATCGATCGGAGACGACATCCGCCCCAGCCTCTAGTGGATGAAGACCTTCGCGATACCGATCACCGCGGGGGTCATCAGCACGATGAAGAGCACGGGGAGGATGCAGAACACCAGCGGGAAGAGCACCTTGATCGGCACCTTCATCGCCTTCTCCTCGGCTCGCTGGCGGCGCTTGAGGCGCATCTCCCCGGCCTGGACCCGGAGGACATCCGCGATTGCGATGCCGTAGAGGTCGGCCTGTATGACGGACCGGGTGAACCGGCGGAGATCCACCGACGACGTGCGGTCCCCGAGTGCCTCATACGCGTCCTTGCGGGTGCGCCCGATGCTCATGTCCTGCAGCGTCCTAATGAGCTCTTCGGCCAGCGGTCCTTTGCCGTTGCTGCCGGCTTTCGCCATCGCCGCCTCGAAGCCGAGGCCGGCCTCGACCGAGATGGTCATCTGGTCGAGGGTGTCCGGGAGCTCGAGCTGGAGCTTTGCCTGCCGCTCCTGCGCCCGGCTGTAGATGAGCAGGTCGGGGACGAAGAAGCAGAGTGCGATCAGGAAGATGCCGAGGCCGATGCGCAGCGTGCCGGGATCCCCGCTGATCCACCAGGCGGCGAGCGCGCCTCCCACGACCACGAGCAGCGGCTTCGCGATCAGGATCTTGTCGACGCTCCACCCGGCCGGGCGACCGGCGAGGATGAGCTGACGCTCGAGCACCCCGATGTACCCCTTGGGCACGACATCGATGAGTCCGGCGCGGGGCTTACGCGGAGCGTCGGCTATGACGTCGGCGCCGGCGTCGCCGACGGCCACCCTCTGCGGGCTACGGCCGCCGATAAGGATTCCAATCAGGGCTCCGAAGCCGGATGCGACCGCGACGGCGGCCAGAACTGCGAGGTAGAAAGGCATCATGGGCTCCTCTAGAACTTCACTTTGACGGCGGCCATCATCCACAGCGATCCCACGACCATCAGCACGCTCGCGACACCGATGGCCACGAACCCCCAAATGCTCGTGAAGAAGGCGGCGAAGTAGCTCGGTTGGGTCAACAGCAGGAATGCGAAGACCCCGATCGGGAGCAGCAGGAGCACGTACGCCGACATCTTTCCTTCGGCGCTGAGCGCTTTGACCTGACGCCTGATCTGGTTCCGTTCACGAATGGTGTGGCCGACCTGGTCGAACACCTCGGCAAGATTGCCGCCGACTTCACGGTTGATCGCGATGGCCTGGGAGACCCATTGGAAGTCTTCGCTGTGCATGCGAACCGCAATGCCGTCGAGCGAATCGCCCAGGTCACGTCCGACCCTGGTCTCGTTCACGACGCGAGCGAACTCCTCGGCCGACGGGGAATCCGCATCACGCGACACGGCATCGATGGCGCGGAGGAGGCTGTGTCCGGCACGGAGGCCTCCGGAGAGGAGCGTCAGCGAGTCGTCCAGCTGGTCGGCGAACCGTGCGCGGCGGCGACCGGCGCGCAGCGCGAGCAGCACCTTGGCGCCCACGGGCGCGAGTGCCCCGAACACGAGCATGAGCGGGATCGCCCAGATGGTGCCATTGCCCAGCAGGAGCCCGGATCCGCCGAACACGACTGCCGCGCACACCACCATGAGGATGAACGAGGGCGGATTCAACTTGACGTTCGCCTGCTCCAACTCGGCAGCACCGAAGAGGCGGCTGCCCCGCTTGGCGATCACGCCGTCGATCGCTCCGACGGTCACGTTCGTCACCCGCGAAAGCGTCGACACCTGCACCGCGCCGGGCGCGCGGCGTCGCTCGATCGCCACGCGTGGCGCGGGCGGCGCGATGACCAGGAAGACGATCACCAGCAGCGCGACGACGCCGAGGGCGATTCCTGAGTACAGAACGACGGCGTTCATCGCCTGGCCTTCGTCGTGAGTGGAGCCTGGAAGACATCCGGCGAAAGCAGGATGCCCGAATCGCGGAACCGGTCGGCAAACCGCGGGCGTACCCCGGTCGCGACGGCGTGCCCGAGATAGCGGCCAGACGAGTCAACGCCGGCCGCGTAATCGAAGACGAACGCGTCCTGCAGTGTTACCTTGTCGCCCTCCATCCCCTGGACTTCCGTGATGTGGGTGACCCGCCTCGTGCCGTCCTTCAGCCGCGTGATCTGCACGATGACATCGACGGCGGAGGTGAGCTGCTCCCGGATGGCCCGCAGCGGCAGGTCCATGCCCGCCATAAGGACCAGGGTCTCCAGACGCGAAACCGCGTCTCGCGGCGAGTTCGCGTGCACCGTCGAGAGCGACCCTTCGTGGCCGGTGTTCATCGCCTGCAGCATGTCGAGGCTTTCGCCGCCACGGCACTCGCCGATCACGATGCGGTCGGGCCGCATCCGGAGCGAGTTGCGAACGAGGTCGCGGATCGTGATCTCGCCCTTGCCCTCGATGTTCGCCGACCGCGATTCGAGCCGGACGACGTGCGCCTGCTGGAGCTGGAGTTCCACGGCATCCTCGATCGTGACGATGCGCTCGTCGTCTGGGATGAATCCGGACAAGACGTTGAGCAACGTGGTCTTGCCAGTGCCCGTTCCGCCGGACACGATAATGTTGAGCCGGGCCTTCACACACGCGGCAAGCATGTCCGCCATGTCGCGATTGATCGTTCCGAAGCCGATCAGGTCGTCGACCTTGAACGGGTCGTGCGCGAACTTGCGGATCGTGAGCGCGGACCCGTTAACGGCAAGCGGCGGAATGATCGCGTTCACGCGGGACCCATCTGCCAGGCGAGCGTCGACGAGCGGGGAGGACTCGTCGATGCGACGACCCACCTTCGACACGATGCGCTCGATGACCCGGCGCAGTTGTGACTCGCTCGTGAAGACCGAGGCGCTTTTCTCGAGGTGCCCTGCGCGCTCGACGAAGATCTGGTCAGGTCCGTTCACCATGATCTCGGTGACGTCCTGATCGTTGAGCAGCACCTCGAGAGGGCCGAAACCGAGCACATCCGCGTCGATTTCATTGATCAGGCGATTACGTTCCTCCCGGCTGAGCGGAACCTTCTCCTCGGCCACGATCTTGTGGAGTTCCGCGAGAGCAA
>JAUZGC010000101.1 GCA_030840105.1 Microbacteriaceae bacterium | reverse complement strand
GCATCGCATGGCACTCTCGTATAATGCGCACCAGCCCGACATGAGTTTCACGCTCGCTCCGCTCACCGCAATCGTCATTGCCTGTCTCGCCGGTGGCGCGCTGTCGGTCCTTGCCGCCGCCGGTACTCTGGCGCTGCATTCGCGCTGACTCGCGCGCATCGAGGCGCGAACTTCGCGCAGACTCGCTCGATCGCGGCGCCCCAACCGCCTCAGGCGCGCTCCTGCGGGTAGATGGTCTCGCCGCGCTCGAGCATCGCGACGAATTCGGCGATCCTCCGCTCGCGTGTGTCCTGGCGCTTCGTGTTGCCGATGCGGAACAGGATCGCGTACCGGTTCTGGCTGCTGAGGCTCGGGAAGAACTCCGCGGCCGCGGGGCTCGCCGCCAGGGCGGACGCGAGGTCGTCTGGCACCTCGATGGTCCGCTGCGGAGCGTATGCCGCATCCCATCGGCCATCCGACTTCGCCCGTTCGACTTCCTGCAGCCCGGCCGGTCGCATCGCGCCGGCCTCGATCAGCCGCGCGATGTTCTCGCGGTTGATCTGCGACCACGTGCTGCGCGGGCGTCGGGGCGTGAACAACTGCAGGTAGTAGTCGTCGTCCAGGCGGCGCGTCTGGCCGTCGATCCAGCCGTAGCAGAGTGCGGCGTCGAGAGCCTCGGCGTAGCTCGGGCTCGACTTGGCCGAGCCCTTCTTCGCGATTGCAAGACGCACGCCAGGCGAGTCGGCATGGTTCTTTTCCAGCCAGTCGGCCCAGCCGACGGCATCCCTAAAGAACACGATCTCCCGATCGACCACGTCTGCCTCACTCCTCATCGGCCCGAATACCCCAATCCTGCCCTTTCGCGACGGACCACGGGGGCTGGCCCCGGACGGGCTTTGGGACCGAACCCCGGTACCCGCCATGGGAACGGCGTTCGCCTTAGCGCTTGATCGGGTGACGGCCGCACGAGGCGCGGATGACCAGTTCCGTCGGAAAGCTGAGGTATTCCTCGCGGGAACCGGCACGATCCTGCGTGACCGCGTCAACGGCCGCTCTGGCCATGTCGTGGACGGGCTGGCGAATGGTCGTGAGTGGCGGCCAGCTGAACTCCGATTCGACGGAGCCATCGAAGGAGATGACGGCGATGTCGTCGGGTACGGCCCACTCCGTTTCGTGGATTGCGCGCAAGACGCCGATGGCCTGCATATCGGAACTTGCGAAGATTGCGGTCGGGGGGCGTTCGCGGTTCAGAAGCCGTCTTCCGGCTTCGTAGCCACCTTCGCGACTGAATCCCACGTGTGCTATTGGCCCCTCGGCCAGTCCTGCCTCAGCCAGTGCCTCCAGCCAGCCGGCTTCGCGCGCGGCGGTGGTGCCGCCCGTGTCCCGGCCCACAACGAGTCCGATGTCGGTGTGGCCGTGCTCGATCAGATGGCGCACGCCAGCGCGAGAACCGGCTCGGTAGTCGGTGCCGACGGCGACGAGCCCGCTTGCGCCCTCATCGCGGTCAAGGAGAACTACCGGAATGTTGGCCGCAGCGACCCTTGACAGGTCAGGAACGGCGCCCACGCTGGCCAGAAGCAGTCCGTCGATCTGTCGGGAGATCAGTTTCTGGAGGAGATTTCTTTCCTGGAGGGCCGCGCCAGCGGAGTTTGTTTGAAGTACCGCGAGCCCCTTTGCGTCGGCTGCCTCCTCGATGGCGTGGGACAGTTCGGCGAAGTAAGGGTTTGTGCTGTCCGGCACGACCAGTCCAAGCAATTGGGTGGAACCAAGCTTGAGTGCTCGCGCGGCGGCGTTAGGCCGGTAATCGAGCAGGCGAATTGCATCAAGTACCTTGGCGCGGGTAGCGGGAGCGACGGCTCTCGGACCGGAGTTGACGACATAGCTGACAACGGCCGTGCTGACCCCGGCATAGCGCGCGACGTCCTGGCGGGTGACTGGGCGCCGAGCGGCGACGCGTTCCTGGTCCTGCACGGGGCTTTCCCTTCATCTGTAACCGATGCTACCGGGGAGGTTTGACCTCCCCGGCACGGATCAGAAGGATCAAAAGCCGGAGTGGCCTACAGGGCCTTTTCCGGTAGAAGCGCTCGCAGTTCCGACACTGCGGGGGCATCGCCGAAGTCGGGTACAGGCAACCGCGTGCCTCCCTGGAGGGCTGACTCGTGTGCGATGATTCCCGGAAGAGTGAAGCGCGCGGCCGTCCAGGCGTTCACGGGTGGCAGGGTACGGGTGCTCACTGCAGTCACGAAGTCATCAGCGAGGAAATGATGGCTGCCTTCGTGGCCATTCGGGGCGCCGCGGAACTCGATCGGTAGTCTCTGGACGTCATGGATGGCCGCGTGGCCGGACATGAACGCATCGCGAAGGGCGGGTGCGACCTTGGCCAGTGCAGGGTCGTCGGGTGACATGGTCGCCGTGCTCTCGAGCAGCTCGGAGACGTCGTAGACGTCATTCTTGTCTTGCCACACGCTCACGCGCGCCAGTTGCTCAAAGCTGCCTTCCGTCCCGAAGTAACGGAACCGCGACTCGCGGATGGGTGATGGGTATCCAACGCGCCGCATTTCGTTGATGCGCATTGCGCCCCCGTCGGAGAGTTCGAAGAGGGCTGTGGCGTTCGAGAAGTCGTTGCCGAACATGCTCACATTCCGATCGAAGACTCCATCGCCGCGCTGATCGGGAACGCCTATGCAGCTCACACTCACGGCGTGTGCGGGTAGGGCGCCGAGGACTCCGCCGATGGAATGGGTGGGGTAGAGCATCGGTGGGTAACTTGCCGTCCGCTTCCATTCCGCGCCGCCGCTGTACTGATACGCGTCGTAGAACCCAAGGTCCATGTCGTGAACGTAATCGCCCTCAGAGTAGAAGACCTGGCCGAATTCCCCCTCCGCCAACTTCTTCCGGGCGAAAACGGTAGCGGGGTTGTAGTAGCTGGTTTCGCCCATCATGTAGGTCAAGCCGGTCTCCCGTACCGCCGCGATGATCTCGCCGATCTCAGCGTGGGAGATTGCCATCGGAACGGCGGAGTAGACGTGCTTGCCAGCACGCAAAGCTGCGACGACAAGAGGTCCGTGCGTCCACCGCTGGGTGAAGATGGCGACAGCATCGACGTTCGACGCGAGCATCCCCTCAAAGCTGTCCACGACGCCGGCAAGTCCCAACCGCTGGTTCAACTCTTCCGCTCTTTCGGGAAGGATATCGGTCACGAACACGGAGTCGACGTTCGGATGCAGTTTGAAGAGGTTTGCGAAGTGGCCGGCGAACTGCCCGGCCCCAACGATTCCGAGTGAGATCGACAAAGTTCGTCCTTTCTGACGTACGCACAGACGCGGTTCTTGCCACCTCGCCGAGATGGCGAGGCAATCAATCGAGCGGATGTTTCCACATTCTGACAGTGCAATCTACTCGAGTCAACATTGCAAAGGTGCCGGAAATCAGGAAAAAGGTCGCTCTTGATCAACTGGATCTACTGGGGTAGATTTCCGAGGAACCTGGTCGAACGCAAAGTCACGATCGGTCGATGAAGTCGGGTTCACTTCCGCATCCAACGATCCAACGAGTTCATTCACGTGAGGAACGACAATGAAGTCACGTTTAGCGATAGCGGCCGCGGCCGTCTCAATTTCCCTCGCCTTGGCAGGCTGTAGCGGGGCATCCAGTGCCGGCAGCCCACCGAGTGGCAGTGGACCATCCGGCTCACTCGAGGTCCAGACCGGCCTTGCGGTGGATTCGAAGCTCATGGCGACGCTCAAGTCCGTCACAGCCGGCTTCGAGAAGGCCAATCCGAATGTCACGATCAACCTGGTGCCGAGCCCTGGCTCTACGTATGAATCGAATATGAAGGTCAGGCTGGCATCGGGCAACATTCCCGATATTTGGTGGACGCACGGCTGGTCTCGTGATCGGTACAGCAAATTCCTCATGCCGCTGCAGAAGGAATCGTGGGCGAAAGACTTCAACCCGGCTCTCGATGCAGCCATGAAGGACAGCAATGGCGCCTTTTACGCCATGCCGATTGACACGGACATCGCAGGCCTGATCTATAACAAGGATGTTCTGGCCAAGGCCGGGTACAAGGCCAGCGACATCAAGACGTGGGACGACTTCACCAAGGCCGCGGAGGCAATGAAGAAACTGAATGGCGTCTCTCCCATCTACGTAGCGGGGACCAGTTCGGTGGGGAACGTCGCCGATTGGATTGCGCCCGGTGCTTTCAGCGCCAGCGATCTGAAGAAAATGTCCGCCGGCACCTTCCTGAGCACCAACTACAAGAAGGTGCTCGACCTCGTGGCGACCTGGACCAAGGACGGCCTTTTCAACCCGGACTATTCGTCAGGCACGAGCGACAGCATGGCCAAGGCACTGGCCCAGGGGCAGACCGGATTCGAGTTCTCCCAGAACGCCGCAGCAAACAACGCCTTGCAGTACAACCCCGACGCGAAGTTGGGCTACATGCCCGTGCCGTCCCTCAACGGAGGCCCGAGTTACCTGATCGGTGGCGAAATGAACGCCTACGGCATTTCAAAGACCACCAAGAATCCGAGCGCAGCGAAAGCTTTCCTCGCCTATCTTGCGTTGCCGACGAACGAGACCAAGCTGGCGGCATCCGCTGGGTCGGCACCCGGGCTGACAAATGCGAAGGCGGAACTGGGGGTTCTGCAATCCAGTTATGACACCTTCGTCCTGAAGGAGAAATCTCCTCTCGTTCCATATTTCGACCGCGTCTATTTGCCGAACGGCTCCTGGGACACGATGGTGACGAGCACGGATGCCGTCGTCACTAACCAGTCCACCTCGGCCGCGGCTACGCAACAGGTCGCGAGCACGTTCCAGACCCTTTACGGTCAAGGCAAGTAGACCACGGACGGCCGGGAGGGGAGACGGAGTGCGCTCTTTCTCCCCTCCCCAGCCACGACAGCTCAAGGAGCGGTCCGAATGACACAGACCCCGATTCTGTCCGAAGCAGCCACCGACTTCTCACTGGCGCGAAGCGACAAGCTCCCGAAACGTCGATTGCGTGGCGGGCTCGTGAACCTGCTCTATCTGCCTGCGGTGATACTGTTTGCGGTCTTCACCATTTATCCGCTCATCAGCGGCATGCAGCTGTCCTTCACGAACTGGGACGGGTACAGCGTGGATCGGGCGTTCATCGGCTGGGCGAACTACCTCAGGCTGTTTAATGATTCGACCTTCCACCTCGTTCTCCTGAATACCTTCATCTACGGCGTCGGCAGCATGGTGATCCAGCAGATTCTGGGCCTGGCGCTGGCTCTCGCCCTCGACCGGCCGATGCGAGGGCGCAGCACGGTTCGCGCCATCATCTACCTGCCTGTCCTGGTCTCTCCCGTGATCATGGGGACCCTGTACTACCTGCTGTTCCAGTACAACAACGGTGCCTTCAACGATGTGGTCGGCTTCTTCGGTGGTCCGCGGGTCGCTTGGCTGAGCAGCCCGAGCGCGTCCATTGCGATCGTCGTTGCCGTCAACAGCCTCCAGTTCGTCGGCATTTCGATGATCATCTATCTTGCGGGTCTGCAGGCGATCCCGGACATGTACTACGAGGCTTCGGCGCTGGACGGGGCCAGGGGGTGGAAACAGTTCATTCACATCACCGTTCCCTTGTTGCAGCCCTCCTTCGCCACGAGCGTTGTGTTGAACCTCATCGGCGGACTGAAGCTCTTCGATGTCATCCAGGTGCTCACCAAGGGAGGGCCGGGCTATTCCACGAACTCCGTGTCGACTCTCATCGGCATCATGTACTTCAACAATCAGAGCGCGGGCTACGCATCCGCGATGGGCGTCGTCCTTTTCATCATCATCATCGTCTTCACTCTCGCCCTGAACGCCGCGCTCAACCGCCACCGTCTGGAGGCATAATGCATCTCGCAAGGAAGCCATTCGTCGTCGCCGTCATCGCCGTGGGCCTCGGCATTGTCGCAGTCATCCAACTTGTCCCGTTCTACGTGGCCGTCACGACCGCGCTGAAACCGATGACGGACCTCTCGTCCCAGCTGCTGCCGCCGACGAGCCTGTATCCGGGGAACTTTGTCAGCGCCTTGGGCGAGGGAAACATCCTGCGGGCACTGTTCAACAGCATCGTCATCACAGGCGCCTCCACCATCCTGGTGTGTCTCCTGGGGGCGTTAGCCGCCTACCCTTTGGCCCGCAGGCTCACCCGACTCAATAAGATCCTCGGCCTCCTTATCATCAGCCTGATCATGATTCCTCCGTTGAGCATCCTTGTGCCCCTCTACTCCATGCTCAACCAATTGCATGGTGTCAATACGTACTGGGGGGAGATCCTGGTGATGGTCACCGGCCAGCTGCCGTTGAGTATCTTCCTCTTCTCGTCCTTTCTACGGACGATCCCTGTCTCTCTGGAGGAAGCGGCAACAATCGATGGGGCCAGCCTTATCCAGGTCCTCTTTCAGATCGTGTTTCCCTTACTCAAACCCGTCACCGCGACCGTCGCGATTCTGGCGGGGGTAGGCGTTTGGAACGAGTACGCGCTTTCTGTCTACATCCTCACTGACCCATCCGTGCAGACCATCGCACCGGCGATCAGCACCTTCTTTTCCCAACAGAGCAGCAACCTTGGCGCCGCCGCGGCCGCCTCCCTCGTCGCCGTCGTCCCCGTCCTGGTTGCGTACCTCTTCTTACAGAAGTTCTTTATGAAGGGAATGGTCGCCGGCGCGGAGAAGTGAGCACCCTGTGGATTCCCACAGCCGCTGCGCACGCGTCGCGGCCGGCTTTGTAGCTCGCACACGCAGGAATTCGCACCGGACCTCATTCGGAATAGCGTGGAAAGTGACTCAACGTCACCCGAGCGCAAAGGATGATCCATGGCCGACACCGCAACGCGATCCACATCCGAGCCTGTCGCGACGCCCGCTGCCTCCGAGCCCATCCCCGGCGCCAGCACCGGCAGCGCCGGCGCACACGCCCCGGTCGTGGACGCCGAGGCACTCGGCCGCCAACTTCTCGGCACCTGGGCGGATATTCGGCTCCGGTCGCGCGCCCTCGCGGCTCGACCGGAGATGCAGCGCATCGAAGGCCTCAGCATGGAGGAGCACCGTGCGCGCGTCTTCGGCCAGCTGAAGCTTCTCGTTGCGGACGGGCAGGTGCACCGCGCGTTCCCCACGAGCGTGGGTGGCGCCGCTGACAACGGCGGCAATATCGCGGGCTTCGAAGAGCTCATCGCGGCCGATCCGTCACTGCAGATCAAGTCGGGGGTGCAGTGGGGGCTCTTCGGCTCCGCTGTCATGCACCTCGGCACCGAGTACCACCACCTGAAGTACCTGCCAGGGATCATGAGCCTCGAGATCCCCGGCGTGTTCGCCATGACGGAGACCGGACACGGCTCGGATGTCGCCAGCGTCGCCACGACCGCGACCTACGATCCCGCCACGCAGGAATTCGTGATCAACACCCCGTTCCGCGGCGCGTGGAAGGACTACCTGGGCAACGCGGCCACCGATGGCACCGCCGCCGTCGTGTTCGCCCAGCTGATCACGAAGAATGTCAATCACGGGGTTCACGCGTTCTACCTTCCCATCCGCGACGAGAACAAGGACTTCCTTCCCGGCATCGGCGGCGAGGACGACGGCCTCAAAGGCGGCCTCAACGGGATCGACAACGGACGGCTGCATTTCACGAACGTGCGCATCCCCCGGACCGATCTCCTGAACAAGTACGGAGACGTCGCGGAGGACGGCACATACACGTCGCCGATCGCGAGCCCAGGTCGCCGCTTCTTCACGATGCTCGGCACTCTCGTTCAGGGCCGGGTTTCGCTCGACGGTTCCGCCGTGATCGCCGCGAAGCTCGCCCTCAAGATCGCGATCACCTACGGCAGCCAGCGCCGCCAGTTCACCGCGGGAAGCGACACCGACGAGGAGGTCATCCTCGACTACCAGCGCCACCAGCGCAGGCTCTTCCCGCTCCTGGCGACGACATACGCGGCGGGGTTCGCGCACGAGGTCTTCCTCACGAAGTTCGACGACGTCTTCAGCGGCAGAGCGGACACGGATGACGACCGCCAGGACCTCGAGACCATCGCCGCCGCGCTCAAGCCGCTTTCGACCTGGCATGCGCTCGAGACTCTGCAGGAGGCACGCGAGGCGTGCGGCGGTGCCGGCTTCCTGGTCGAGAACCGCCTCACGTCGCTGCGCGCCGACCTCGACGTCTACGTCACGTTCGAGGGGGACAACAATGTCCTCCTTCAGCTCGTCGCCAAGCGCCTGCTCACCGACTACAGCGCGAAGTTCGCCACAACGGATGTCGGCGCGCTCGCGCGCTTCGTGGTGACACAAGCGGCCGACCGGGCCTATCACGGCACGGGCCTGCGCAGCCTCGCCCAGACGGTCAAGGATTTCGGCTCGACCGCGCGATCCGTCAACTGGCTGCAGGAACCCGCTTCACAGCGGGAACTGCTCACGGCGCGCGTCGAGACGATGATCGCCGAGATCGCCGCCAAGCTGCGCCCCGCGCCGACGCTCTCGAAGAAGGCGGCGGCGGCCCTGTTCAACTCGCAACAGAACGAGTTGATCGAGGCGGCCCGCGCCCACGCGGAGCTTCTGCAGTGGGAGGCGTTCACTGACGCACTCACTCAGGCGCCGGATGCCGGGACGAAGCAGGTGCTCACGTGGTTGCGCGACCTTTTCGGGATCGGGCTCATCGAGAAGCACGCGTCGTGGTACCTGATTCACGGCCGGCTTGCGCCGCAGCGGGCCCAGGCCGTCACGGCGTACATCGACCGCCTGATTTCGCGCATCCGTCCGCACGCGGTCGACCTCGTCGACGCGTTCGGCTACGCGCCGGAACTCGTTCGCGCGACCATCGCCAACGGTGCAGAGGCAGAGCGCCAGGCGGAGGCTCGCACGTACTATGCGGAACAGCGGGCGTCGGGCAACGCGCCCACCGTCGAGAAGTCACTCAAACCCAAGAAGAGGCGCTAGAAGCAGTCGTAGGTCGAGTTGTAGGTCGAGTTGTAGGTCGAGTGCGAGCGCAGCGAGCGTATCGAGACCCGAGCGCAGCGAGCGTATCGAGACCTGAACGCAGCGATCGAGACCCCGGCACCCGTCTTCCGCTCCCCCTTTCATGTAGGCGCGGCTCCGGGCCAGAAGGCCCCGGCGCCCCTATGCTCACCTCATGCGCACCTACTATCCAGAGATCGAACCGTACGACTCGGGTCTCCTCGATGTCGGTGACGGTCAACAGATTTATTGGGAGACGAGCGGCAACCCGGAGGGCAAGCCCGTCGTGGTGCTCCACGGCGGCCCCGGCGGCGGGTCCAATCCCAACCAGCGTCGCACCTTCGACGCCGAAAAATACCGGATCGTGCTGTTCGACCAGCGGGGCTGCGGTAAGAGCCTGCCGCATGCGAGCTCGCCGGATGCAGACCTCAGCACGAATACCACGTGGCATCTCGTCGCCGACATCGAGCTCCTCCGCGAACACCTCGGGATCGACCGCTGGCAGGTCTTCGGTGGTTCCTGGGGGAG
>JAUZGC010000093.1 GCA_030840105.1 Microbacteriaceae bacterium | reverse complement strand
TCGGCGAATAGGCACGATGATTCCGGCATCGTGCCTATAGTCTCGTCAATGGCGTCCCCAGCACAAGGAAGAGGCAGAGGCCGCCACGTATGCGTTGAGGAGAATGATGCGAAATCGAACGGACAGTGGTCAGCGTCGCATGCGCCGCTGGCAGGTCGTCACCCTCCTATCCCTCGGGGCAGCGACGGTTCTCGTTGGCGCGCTGGTGGTCAGTGTAGCCACTCGACCCACAGCCCCGGCCGTGACTTCCACCGCGTCGTCCACAGCGGCACCCATTCCCGCGACCGTGCACGTCGCCGCGTCATTCGGGCACTGGACGGCCGACGGCGCAGCCGACCAAGCAACGAGTTTCTCTGCCGATGCCGGCGAATCCAAGGACGGCCGCATCGCCCTACTCGTCGACCGCTCGTCAAAGAGCGGTCAGCCACTGCAGACGCTCGTTCAAGATGTACCGACGCAGCCGTCAACGACCTATTTCTTCAGCGCCTGGGTGCAGTCATCAGGAAGCCCAGCGAAAGCCTCAAACGTGACACTGGCAATGGGCGCAAGCGAACCAGCGCACTTCGACTTCCCTGCTGTAGGAGCGACATGGACTCGGGTCACCTGGTCGCACAAGACCGCACTCACCGAGTCAACATTGCGCCTCAGCATTGCCGCTACCGGCCCGACGAGCGGCTTGAGAATCGACAAACTGACGATGACTGCCGACGGGAAATCCAAGAATCTGGTCACCAACGGCTCGTTCGAGGACTACACGGCGCCAACGCAGATTACGAACTCCTCACTGATTTTCCAGAGCGGCAAGGCAAACCTCGGCATCGCATGGCGCACTCCAGCGATCAACTGGTCAATCGCCGACCAGAATGGCAAGGCGGTCGCACACGGCCGGCAGCCGCTGCCCGGGGGTTTGGGATTCGTACCGCTGGGTACGCTGCGGCAGGGCTATTACACGGTTGACCTCACCAGCGCGGACAAGACTGCCTCACAGATGCATACGTCTCTGCTCGTGCTCGACAATGCGGACGCGGGTGCCTCGACATCGGACGGCCGATTTGGGGTCACGGTACATATCGGTCGGAGCGGGTACACCGATGTGGAGCCGACCGCAGCACAACTCGGATTCCGGACCGTGCGAACTGACGCGACGTGGTCACTCGTCGAAACGCAAAAGAATCAATATTCGTACCCGCCTGCCTATGACACGGCCTACAAGGCCTACGCAGCCCAAGGGGTGAGCGTTCTCCCGATCATCGACTACCGCAACAAGTGGTACGACGCCGCACGCACGCCCAGCACACCTGCCGGAATCGCCGCATTCTCGAACTATGCGGCGGCGTTTGTTGATCATTATTCGACGCCGGCGGTCGAGATCTACAACGAGTTCAACAACCCTCCCCTGAACAACAGCACCTGCGGTTTGACCGCCGCGTGTTATCTCCCGCTCCTCCAGGCCAGCTACCAGAAGGTCAAGGCAGCGCATCCGAACACCATCGTTGTCGGACCCGCGACCGCCCATCAGGATGACGCCTGGCTGACCGCGCTTTACCAGGCCGGCGGACTGAAGTATCTCGACGCGGTCAGTTTCCATCCATACGACAGCTCCGGGCCGCCGGAATTCCTTATCGCCAGCCTGCAACAGGCGACCGCGCGAATCAAGCAATACAACAATGGCCAAAGCAAGCCGATTTGGATCACCGAGCTCGGTTGCTCAACCGCGGACATGTGCAAGCCAGCCGATCAGGGAACCTATTTGGTGCGCGCGGAAGCGATAGCACTGGCCAATGGAGCGTCGAAGTTCTTCTGGTACGACCTCGTCAACGACAGCCCCAATCCGGCCGACCACGAGGGCAACTTCGGAATATTGACGCCACCGACTGCAACCGTTGCCGCCTTTGCCCCAAAACCCGCGGCAATGGCGCAAGCGATGATCAGTCGGAAGATCGCCAACAAGCCATTCGTCGCGGCCGATCCTCTCAACGGCTCGACGTACTCCTACGTCTTCGGCAGCGGGTCGAAGGCGACTCGCGTCGCCTGGGCAACAACGCCCGTTAAAGTCAACTACGCCACGAAGAATCCCGTCACCGTCACGACGATGTATGGGAAGGTGACGAAGCTGTCGCCGAAGAATGGAATCGTGTCCATTTCGCTTTCCGGCAACCCCGTGTACGTTGATGGGCTGGTCACGAAGGCATCGATCGGTTAGACCATCCCACGCGCGGATGTCCCCGAAGCGAGTTACGTGAAGTCGGGGTCGGGCTCGGTCGTGTACGCGGGCGCGGCGGAGGCCTCGATCGGCCAGCGCCGCCGGCCGTTGTTGAGCACACCGCGGCTCTCCTGCAGGTAGCAGGCGCCGCACAGGGACTCGTACGTCACCTCGCGTGCGCCGGCTTCGCTGACCTCGATCGAGGTGTCGATGGCAACCTGGTCGCCGTCGAACACGAAAATCCCGACGATCTTGCGCGCGTTGAAGATCGCCTTGCGACCACAGCGGCAAATCGTCTTGAGCTCCTCGAGGCTGTGCGCGATCTCGAGCAGCCGGCGGCTGCCAGGGAACGCGACAGTCTGGAAGTCGGTACGGATGCCGTAGGCGATCACCGGGATGTTCTCCAGGATGGCGATCCGCAGCAGGTCGTCGACCTGCGCCTCGCTGAGGAACTGGGCTTCGTCGACGAGCAGGCAGCTCACGTCGCGACCGAAGCGCTTGATGGTGCGCTCCCGGTGATGCTGGAACTTGCCATAGGCATCCGCGTCGGGGGTGAGTACGAAGTCGACGTCCCGCGTGACACCGAGGCGGGACAGGATGCCCATGTCGCCCTTCGTGTCGACGGCGGGCTTGGCGAGGAGGACGCGGTGCCCGCGCTCCTCGTAGTTGTACGCCGCCTGCAACATCGCAGTGCTCTTGCCGCTGTTCATCGCTCCGAAGCGGAAATACAGTTTTGCCACAAGCCGATCCTATGGTGCGGCGGCGCCCGCGCCGCGAAGGCTAGACGAGGTAGCCGTCCTCCGCCGCGCGACGGACCAGATCGGCACGCGTGCTCGTCGGCCGTCCGGCCCTGCCGTACTTCTCGCGGACGCGGCGCAGGTAGGTCTTCGCCGTCTCGTACTGCACATTCATCTCGGCGGCGACCTCTCCCGTCGTACGGCCGTTCACGTAGAGGGACAGCGCCGATCGTTCCCCATCGCTCAGCGCCGGGCGAACAACAGATGTGACGCCGACGGGAAGCGGACGCCAATCCTGCGTCGGTGCGGCCTCGCCGTCGAGCCCCATGACGGTGCGGGCCACTGCCATGACCTCGTGCAAGGGCTGTGACTTGGTCAGATAAGCGGATGCTCCGGCATCGAGTGCTCGGTCACGGTCGGCCTGCGCATCGAAGGCGCTCAGCACGATGACCTTCGCACCCGCCGCCCGGCACGTGCGTACTCGCGCCTCGATCGAGACGGATTCGCGAAGCTGCAGATCCATGATCACGAGGCTCGTCGGAAAAGCTTCGCTGTGCACGAGATCGAGCCACGTGCTCGCCCTCAGTACAAGGTCAAACTCTGGCGCATTGACTCGAATCCAACTGGCGAGGCTGTCCAGCAAGAGCTCGTGATCATCGAGCAATGCAAGCCGGACTGGAGCGCCCCCGAGCGCCATGTCACGTCTGGTCATAAAAAAACTGTAGTGCCATGTCCCCCGACCGGACGCGAAGACGCGCGTCGCGGGCCACCACACGGAGGACGCTCAGGTACGGAAGCAACTCGGCCTTGATCACGCGGCCGGGCTCGCCGAGGCTCGCGGAAAGCGTGAAGTGGCACCGTCCTGCAGCCCTCTCGATCGTCGCCGAGAGTGTCTTCGCATCGAAGCCGAGCCCACGCGACAACACCATGAGGATTGCCGCCACGGTGCCGCGCTGCTCCGTTGTCATGAACTCGGCCAGGCGATCGGGATCGGTGAGTGGGGAAACCGGAAACTGCGCGCTGGCTCCTGATTGAGTGACCGCTCGTGCGATCGCATCATCCAGCCAACTTTGTTCCACTGTTGCCACAGCGGATCGCCGTAGCGACACAGCGATCTCCCGTGCCCGCGAGACGTCGACCTCGGTGATCTCGTCTCGCTGCAGTAGATCAGTGAAAAATGGAGCAGCTTCGTGACTGAGGAGGTCAACCTGTTCCTGATGCACGATCTTGGCCGCGCCCTCGCGGACCTCAGGTTCCAGTCTCTGGATGGCCCGGAGCGTCGTTGCACGCCAACCCAGCACCGCTGCGGTCGTGACTCGCGCGCTTCCGGTGGCCGCGAAACTGAACGCAAGGATGGGTGTCGCCGCGACGGTGATGAATAAGACCGGAGTGCCTGAGACTGCGAGA
>JAUZGC010000092.1 GCA_030840105.1 Microbacteriaceae bacterium | reverse complement strand
GCCCGTTCCGTTGAACACCGGGAAGACCTCGACGCCCTCACCGAAGTGTTCGGCGAAGCGATCGTCGTGCTGAATCCGGATGCTTCCACCGGCCTCCCCTACCTGCGCAAGCTCAACATGCAGCTGTCCTCCAAGATGCGCTTCGTCTCCGCGCAGCTCATCGCGCTGCTGACCGACGACCTGTGGCTACGCTCGGCGAGCCACGCCAACGCCATGGCCTCACGGTTGCGCTCTGCGCTCGAAACGGCGATCGCCAACGGCGAGATCCGCGGCCTGGGCTTCAGCCAGGAGACGCAGGCGAGCGCGATCTTCGCCACCCTTCCGGACGGTGCTGCCGACCGGCTACGGGAAACCTTCCGCTTCTACGACTGGGACGCGGCTCGCAACGAGGTGCGCTGGATGTGCTCGTTCGACACGACAGATGCCGACATCGACGCTTTCGTCGGCGCCATTACCCGCGAACTGTCAGCGTAATTCCGCGTAATTCCGCGAGTGACACATCGATCCGGGGTTACAAGTATCCCGAACCGGGGTACAAATTTGTCCTCATTTCGACCCACAAAAATGACACTCGTAATGGGGTACAGAATGTGTCCTCATTTTGCCCCACAGCTGATTAATTCTCGCTAGAGTCTCATTACTGCACAGAAGGTTCTACCTTCTCCCACAACCTCATCTCGCAGGTTGTAACCGACCAGCAGACCCTCACCCGAATAAGGACTACTGCCATGCCTAAGATCCGCAAATCCACCAGCCTGAAGTTCGCTGCCGTCGCCATCGGCGTCGCCGGCATCGTCGGCCTGACCATCTCGAGCGCGTCGAGCCTCAACCTCGCCGGCGGCACCGTCCAAGCTGGAGCAACCACCGCCGCCAGCTGCCAGACCTCTCAGGCCAAGGTCACCTTCGGCACCACTTTTGCCCCCTCGACGACCACTCCCGGCTACAACGTCACGAGTGTCACGATCAACTCCGTCGACGCACTGTGCGTCGGCCAGCAGATCAAGGTGACGCTCACGGACTCGTCAGGCAACACACTAGGCGAGATCTCTTCGGGCACGACGGGTGCAACCGCTGGCGCCAACACACTTAATGTGCCCACTGGCACGGTCATCCCGGCGGCCGCGGTCACCGGCACCTCGGTGGTCATCTACAACTAGGTGGCCAGGGGTGGTCGCCCGCCACCCCTCCCATCTGGTAGCCGTCATGGAACCCGAATCCACGACCGCGAGAAGCGGGGCATGGCGAGTAGCCCGGATCATCCTAGGATCCGTACTCCTCGTCATCCTCGCGATTTTCGTCTGGCCTTCCAGCCTCGGTGGCTGCACGACCATGACTGTCGTCTCAGGACACTCGATGGAGCCGAAGTATCACACCGGCGACCTGATCGTGGCGCGCTGCGGCACCCCGAAGGTCGGCGACATCGTCATCTATCAGCCGCCCGGGATCGAGTCCAGGACCCTCATCATCCACCGCATCGCCAGCGTGACGGCAAACGGAAAATTCGTGATGAAGGGCGACAACAACTCCTGGAACGACCCGTGGCAGATCACGGATGCCAACATCCTCGGAATCGCCCAGCTTCAGATCCCGTCCGTCGGATCCCTGCTCCGTGCACCGCTGGTCTGGGCCTCGCTCCTCCTCATCGCGTCCGCTCTGTTGATTTGGCCATCTCGCACACTCGCGCGCGGTCGGCGGTCGTCCGAGGCTATGGACGCTACAGACAACGCAGACAACGCAGACACCACAGACAACGCGCGGTCCACGGAATCAACCCGCGAGCTCGTAGATCACTAAGGACCCCCATGAAGCGAATCGGACTCGGCGCGCTGCTTGTGCTGCTCGCGGCTCTGGCCTTCGCGCCGACGTCCAGCGCGGCACAGCTACCGCTCGCGGCGCCGCACCTGACCGTGTTCTCCATCAAAGCGTCGCTGGCCTGCACGACGACGCCGATCACCGTCGCTCCGTCGGGCGGGAGCGGCAAGAGCGGGAACGTCCTCACGCTCACCATGGCGAAGATCCCGTCGACATGCGGTGGTTTGGCCTACCAATTGACCGTATACAACACCGCCGGCAACCCGCTAGCCTCTTCGCCTACAAGTGCCGTGGTGACGATAGATGCTACGGGAACTATGACAGTCACCCTCAGCCAGAAGGTGAGCGTCAATACGCAGAACGGGAGTACCGCCAACGATGCCACCAAGGTTACTCTCACCATCGGCGGCATCGCGATAAGTACGAATTGGACGCCGTAGTCACCCGCGAACGATGCGGGCGGACGATTATGGTCGCAACAGCACCTTGATCGCGCGGCGCTCGTCCATGGCGGCGTATGCCTCGGCGGCCTCGGCGAGCGGCAGTTCGAGGTCGAAGACCAGACCGGGGTTGATCGCGCCAGAGAGCACCTCGGGCAGCAGCTCCTCCATGTAGCCGCGAACCGGCGCAACGCCACCGTTCACACCGACATTCGCGCCGAACAGGGTGCGGATCGGCAGCTCGGCGCCGCCGTTGGGCACGCCGACATACCCGACCATGCCACCGGGACGCGTCGAGAGGATCGCCTGGTCCATCGACTCCTTCGTACCAACGCATTCGAGCACGCAGTCGGCACCGATGCCGTCCAGCATCTCCTTGATCTTCGCGATGCCATCGTCGCCGCGCTCCTCGACGATGTCGGTCGCGCCGAACGCGAGCGCCAGCTTCTGGCGCGACTCGTGCCGCGACATCGCAATGATCCGGGATGCTCCGAGCCGGCGGGATGCGAGGACGGCGCAGAGCCCGACCGCGCCGTCACCGACGACGACAACCGTGCTGCCCGTGGTCACGCCGGCCGAGACGGCCGCGTGGTGCCCCGTGCCCATGACGTCGGAGAGGGTGAGCAGGCTCGGGATGAGCGCCTCATCCGGGTAATCCGGCGTCGCGAACAGCGTGCCGTCGGCGTGGGGAACCCGGATGAGCTCGCCCTGGCCGCCGTCGGCGAACCCGCCGAGTTGATCGTTGGCGCCCCACCATCCGCCGTGCTGGCAGGAGGTGCTCACGCCGTTTCGGCAGTTCGCG
>JAUZGC010000058.1 GCA_030840105.1 Microbacteriaceae bacterium | reverse complement strand
CGAACGCTCGCCTCGGACTCGGCTTCTGGGCCCCACAGCGCAGGATCCTGCGCCGTGATGCTGGATGCGACCAGGTCCTCGACGAGGGTCGGGACGGTGGCCTTGACGGCAGCCTCTGCTGCTCCAGTGACGTGGATCCTGAAGCTCATTTTGCTGCCTCGAGTGCGGTCGTAACGGTCTCGAGCAACTCACTCCAGGAGACGATGAACTTCTCGACGCCCTCCTTCTCGAGCAGCGCGGTGACCTCGTCGTATGAGACGCCGAGTGCGTCGATCGCGTCGAGCACGGCGTTGGCGGCTGCGTACGAGCCGGTCACGGTGTCACCCGCGATCACACCGTGATCGAAGGTGGCCTCAAGGGTCTTCTCCGGCATCGTGTTGACGACACCCGAGGCGACCAGCTCGGTCACGTAGAGCGTGTCCGGCAGGCTCGGGTCCTTGACACCGGTGGATGCCCACAGCGGGCGCTGCTTGTTGGCGCCGGCCGCGAGCAGCCCCGCCGCGCGCTCGGTGGCGAACGACTGCTCGTACACCTCGTAGGCGAGCTGGGCGTTTGCGATGCCGGCCTTGCTCTTGAGCGCGAGTGCCTCCGGGGTGCCGATCGCGACGAGTCGCTTGTCGATCTCGGTGTCGACGCGCGACACGAAGAACGAGGCGACCGAGTGGATCGTCGACAGGTCGATACCCGCAGCCTTGGCCTTCTCGAGCCCGGTCAGGTAGGCGTTGATGACCTCGCGGTGGCGGGTGAGGCTGAAGATCAGCGTGACGTTGACGCTGATGCCGGCCGCGATCGTCTCGGTGATGGCCTCGAGCCCCTCGACCGTCGCAGGGATCTTGATCATGACGTTCGGACGGTCGACCTTTGCCCACAGCGCCTTCGCTTCGGCGATGGTCTTCGCTGCGTCGTGCGCGAGACCCGGCTCCACCTCGATCGAAACGCGGCCGTCGAGGCCATTCGTCGCGTCGTAGACGGGGCGGAAGATGTCGCTTGCTGCGGTGACATCCGCCGTCGTGATCTCGAACACGGCGTCGGTCACGTCCTTGCCCGCCGCTGCGAGCTCGTGCAGCGTGGCGGCGTAGGCCTCGCCCTGGGACAGTGCGTTTGCGAAGATCGTCGGGTTGGTCGTCACGCCGACGACGTTGCGTTCGTTGATGAGCTTCTGCAGGCCGCCGGATTCGATGCGCTGGCGCGAGAGGTCGTCAAGCCAGATGCTGACGCCTGCCGCCGACAGGGCGGCCGTGGGGGTTTCAGTCATGGTACTTATCTCCTTGCGAATGACGCGTCAGGCCGACGCGAGCGAGTCCTTGGCGGCTGCGATGACGGCTTCTGTCGTGATGCCGAACTCACGGAAGAGTGTCTTGTAGTCGGCCGAAGCACCGAAGTGCTCGATCGACACGCTGCGACCGCGGTCCCCGACGTAGCTGTTCCAGGTCAGCGCGACACCCGCCTCGACCGAGACACGGGCGGTGATCGCCGCAGGCAGCACGGATTCACGGTACTCCGCGCTCTGCTCTTCGAACCACTCGAGGCTCGGTGCGGAAACCACTCGGGCGTTGACCCCGTCGGCCTTGAGCGCCTCACGGGCGTCGACGGCGAGCTGCAGCTCGGATCCGGTGGCGATCAGGATGACGTCGGGCGTTCCGCCCGGCGCTTCGGCCAGGACATATGCCCCCTTGGCGACGTTCTTCGCAGAAGCGAAGGTCTCCTCGGAAGCGACCTCGCCGCGTGCGAAGACGGGGATGTTCTGGCGAGTGAGGGCGATACCCGCGGGTCCCTTGCGGCGCTCGAGGATCGTCTTCCATGCCCATGCGACCTCGTTGGCGTCACCCGGACGAACGATGTCAAGCCCGGGGATGGCGCGCAGGGTTGCGAGCTGCTCGACCGGCTGGTGCGTCGGGCCGTCCTCGCCGAGCGCGACGGAGTCGTGCGTCCAGACGAAGATCGACGGCACCTTCATGAGCGCGGCAAGGCGAACCGCAGGGCGCATGTAGTCGCTGAAGATGAGGAAGGTGCCACCGAAGGGGCGGGTGGGGCCGTGCAGGACGATTCCGTTGAGAATCGCGGCCATTGCGTGCTCACGGATACCGAAGTGGAGGACGCGGCCGTACGGGTTGCCCGTCCACTCGTGCGTGGAGCGCTCGGTCGGAACGAACGACGCGGCACCCTCGATCGTGGTGTTGTTCGACTCGGCAAGGTCGGCCGAGCCGCCCCACAGCTCCGGGATGAGCGGGGCAAGCGCGTTGAGGACCTTGCCGCTGGCAGCACGGGTGGAAACATCCTTGCCTGCCTCGAACACCGGAAGCGCGCCCTCGACACCGACCGGCAGTTCACCGGTGAGGAGTCGGTCGAGGAGCTCCTTCTTGTCCGGATTCGCTGTTGCCCAGACGGCAAAACGCTCGTCCCATGCCGCGTGCTGCTCAGCACCGCGGTCGATGGCCTTGCGAGTGTGCGAGATGACCTCGTCTGCGACGTCGAAGGTCTTCTCCGGATCGAAACCGAGGACCTCCTTGACGGCCGCGAGCTCTTCGCCGCCGAGGGCGGATCCGTGGATCTTTCCGGTGTTCTGCTTCTTCGGACTCGGCCAGCCGATGATGGTCTTGAGGACGATGAGCGACGGCTTGTCGGTGACCTCCTGGGCCGCAACGATTGCGTCGTGGAGGGCGGTCACATCTTCGGAGTAGACGCCCGTCTTCTTCCAATCGACGACCTGGACGTGCCAGTGGTACGCCTCATAGCGCGCCTTGACGTCCTCGGTGAAGGCAATGTTGGTGTCGTCCTCGATCGAGATCTGGTTGCTGTCGTAGATCGCAATGAGGTTGCCGAGCTGCTGGTGGCCAGCGAGCGAGGATGCCTCGCTGGTGATTCCCTCTTCCAGATCGCCATCGCTGGCGATGACGTAGACGAAGTGGTCGAACGGGCTGGCGCCCTGCGCAGCATCCGGGTCGAAGAGGCCGCGCTCGAAGCGGCTCGCGTATGCGAAGCCGACGGCGGAGGACAGGCCCTGGCCGAGCGGGCCGGTCGTGATCTCCACACCGTCGGTGTGGCCGTACTCGGGGTGGCCCGGCGTGAGCGAGCCCCAGGTGCGGAGCGCCTTGAGGTCATCGAGCTCGAGGCCATATCCACCGAAGTACAACTGCACGTACTGCGTCAGCGAGCTGTGACCCGCCGAAAGCACGAAACGGTCACGGCCGAGCCAGTGCTGGTCCTTGGGGTCCTTGCGCATGACCTTCTGGAAGAGCAGGTAAGCGGCGGGGGCGAGGCTCATGGCAGTGCCGGGATGCCCGTTGCCAACCTTCTCCACGGCATCCGCTGCAAGAATTCGAGCGGTGTCTACTGCCTTGTTGTCAATGGGATCCCATTGCAGTGCTGCCACGTGAAACTGACCCTTCGTAGGAATGGCTGGGCCACAGGGCCCGCCCGGTTGAGTAGTGCACGCCGTGGACATCATCGGCACCGGAGCATTCACCTGCGCGCAGTCCCGGTGAGGAGGGCGCTGGGGAGGGTGCGTCGGCTGGCGAGCACTCCCAGTATAGGTAACATGCACGAAACGTTGTGTGTTCCCGGCGGCCCGGTGGGATCCAAGACGAGGATGGCCGCGCTGGGTGATGGCTTAGAATTGCCAACGGAACCCTGAGCGTTAGAGGAGCAATGGACGTCGCTTTAGAGAGTCGTGTCGTACCCGACCGCGTTGGGTTCTCGCGCAAGCTCAAGGCGTACTTCGCCCTGACCAAGCCGCGCGTCATCGAACTTCTCCTGGTCGTGACCGTTCCGACGATGATCCTCGCGCAGGGCGGCATCCCGAACCTGTGGCTCGTGCTCGTGACGGTCGTCGGCGGGGCAATGAGCGCCGGGTCCGCAGGCGCGTTCAACTGCTACATCGACCGCGATATCGACCGCCTGATGAAGCGCACCAAGAGGCGCCCGCTCGTAACGGGGGAGCTCACGGACCGGGAGGCCCTGGTCTTCTCGTGGACGCTCGGCATCGCGTCGATCCTCGTTCTGGGCTTCTTCGCCAACTGGTTCGCGGCAGCGCTCTCGCTCATTGCGATTCTGCTGTACGTCGTGTTCTACACGCTCGTTCTCAAGCGCCGCACCTCGCAGAACATCATCTGGGGTGGGGTCGCCGGCTGCATGCCCGTTCTGATCGGATGGGCGGCCGTCACCGACTCATTGAGCTGGACCCCGTTCATCCTCTTCAGCGTCATCTTCCTCTGGACGCCGCCGCACTATTGGCCGCTCTCGATGAAGTATCGCGAGGACTACAAGACCGCCGGCGTGCCGATGCTTGCCGTCGTCCGCGGTCGCACGGTCGTCGGACTCCAGGTCATCCTGTACGCATGGGCGACCGTCGCCTGCTCGCTCCTGCTCATCCCGATCGCGCACATGGGCCTGACGTACACGGTGGTCGCACTGGGCACGGGTGGCTGGTTCATCTATGAGACGCATCGCCTGTACAACCTGGCGATCCGCCACGACCAGGTCTCGCCGATGCGCGTTTTCCACGGATCGATCGTGTACCTCACGTTGCTCTTCGTCGCCATCGCGATCGACCCGCTGCTCCCGTTCTAGTAAGCCCGCTGCGCCGGTCTGCGCTAACCAGCGCTCATACGGCGCGTTCGTGACGGAAACTCAGCTTGTGTCCCTAGGCTTGGATCGTGACCATGGCACTGGTGTCGGAAAGGCTGGTTCTCGACGCGCCACGAGAATCGGACATCTCAACGCTGTTCGAGCTCTGCCAGGACCCGGCCATCCAACGCTGGGTTCCGATTCCTTCGCCGTACTCGCGAGCTGATGCCGAATTCTTCGTTCGGAGTTACGTTCCACACGGCGAGCTGAGCCGCACCTACGCAACCTGGGTGATCCGTTCCGCCGAAGGCGCGCCCCTCATGGGATCGATCGAGTTGAGAATCGACGCCACTCCAGGGTCGGCATCCCTCGGCTGCTGGCTGGGCGCCGACGCACGCGGGCACGGCACCATGACGGCCGCGTTGAATTCTGTGATCGACCACGCTTTCGCGGCGGACGGCCTGGGGCTCGAACAGATCCGTTGGGAATGCCTGAACGGAAACGCGCCAAGCGCTCGCCTGGCCAAGCGCCTCGGCTTCGGGTTCGACGCCGACTCTGAGCGCATGCTCGCCTTCCGGAATGAAATACGTCCCGGCTGGCTCGCGGTCCTGCGCCCAGACGACCGCAAGGTCAAGTCGGGCTGGCCCGAGGATCTCGACGTCGATCAATAGCGTGCCGACCACGCACAGTGTCGCCCGCCTGCGGAGATGCCGGACGACACACCGAGCGCGGCTGCCGCTCGACGGCGTGTCGTCGGCGATCTCCGCTATCGCGCAGTGGCCGTGCCTGTCGCAGAGGCAGGGCCGGTCGCAGAGGCAGTGCCCGTCGCGGTGGCCGCGGCGATCCCGGAGGCAGATCCCTCGGCTGCGACATCCTGTTCCGCCGGTCGTTTCAGGAACAGGATGACGGCGGTCATGGCCGACGCGAGCAGGCACGCGAGCATCATGTGGATCCCGACGAGGATGCCGGGCAGCCCGGTGTTCGCCTGAATCAGGCCGACCCCGATCTGTACGAACTCGATGGCCAGCAGCGTCACCGCGTAGCGGCGAACGGGCAGCAGCCGGAAGCGTATCGACGCGATCACAAGCGCGATCGTCAACAGGAAGGTCGCGTAGGCGGGCCAACTGTGCACGTGTTGCAGCACAACCGGATCGAGGCCGTTGCGCGGCGAGTTGGCGTCACCCGCGTGCGGACCCGAGCCGGTGGTCAGGATGCCGAAGACGATCGTGATCGCAACGAAGAAGCTCGTGATGTGGGTCACAATCGCAAACCAGCGCGGCACCACGAGAGACCGAGGCGTCGGGGCCGTGTAGATGCGGTAGACGAACACAGTGCAGAGCGCCACGAGCACGGCCGACATGATGAAGTGCAGCCCGACGACGTAAGGATTGAGCTTCGTCAGAACGCTGATCCCGCCGATGACGGCCTGCGCTGGAATCCCGAGCCCGGCGAGCAGCGTAAGCCAGAACAGGTCGCGCCGTACCTTCCGCAGACGCAGGATCGCGATGAACGCAATGATCGCGAGGATGCCGATCACCGCACCGAGCACGCGATTTCCGAATTCGATCACGCCGTGAATCCCCAGTTCGGGCGTGTTCACAAACGAGGTGGGGGAGCATTCAGGCCACGTCGGGCACCCGAGGCCCGAGCTCGTGAGGCGGACGAGCCCGCCCGTGCCGACAAGGAGGATCTGCGCGACGAGGTACGCCCACGCAATAATGCGCAGTCGGATGTCGACGTGGTCTGGCAGCCAGTTGTAGATCCGATTCACGTCGAGTTTGTTTCCTTGTCTTTGTATAACCACGGCAAGCTCGCAGCTAGCCACCTTCTATTCCCACTGGCAACCTGTAGAATTAGTAAGTTCACGAAGCGTGCATGCGTGCACGTGTATGCATTTCACTTTGAGATGCGGCCAGGGCAGCGTCGCCCATGTTCTTGAACATCTTAGGTACGCACACCAGCCACCCGCACAATCCCGAACCTCCCTGGCAGACGCATGACGCCCTGGAGGGGAATGAGCCGGACTGATACCCGGTTACTGGTGGTAGGAAATGAGGTAGATATGTCAGACATCCTGATTGACCGTCCCGAACTCGAAAGCCTTGGGCAATACGAATTCGGCTGGGCAGATTCAGACGTCGCCGGGGCATCCGCACGCCGAGGAATCTCGCCCGGGGTGGTCAAGGACATCTCCGACCTCAAAAAGGAACCGGAGTGGATGCTGAAGATGCGGCTGAAGGGCCTGCGCCTGTTCGGCAAGAAGCCCATGCCGACCTGGGGCTCCGACCTGTCGGGCATCGACTTCGACAACATCAAGTACTTCGTCCGGTCCACCGAGAAGCAGGCC
>JAUZGC010000020.1 GCA_030840105.1 Microbacteriaceae bacterium | reverse complement strand
GAACGAGAAGATGGGGCTCACCGAGCCCGAGGCGTTCCGCTGGATCCAGAAGGCATCCATGGATCGTCGCCTCACCATGCACGACGTCGCCCAGGCGATCATCGAGCAGCTCAGCGTCAAGAAGTAGCACCGCCCCTGGTAGCACCCCTTCTGCTGTAACACCACCTCTGCGCGCCTGCGGAGATGCCTGGCGACACGCCGTCCGACAGACGCAACACGCCGTCCAGCCCGCACGATCTCCGCATCGCGGCCAACGAAACACGTGCTGAACGCACGCGATCTCCGCATCGCGGCGGAAGAAGACTGCGGAGCTACGCCCGCAGGTCCTTGATCAGGTTCGTGATGCGGATGGTGGAGCAACGGCGACCCTCATCATCGGTCACGACGATCTCGTGCGTTGTCAGCGTGCGGCCGAGGTGGATGGGCGTGCACACGCCCGTCACGAAGCCGGATGTCGCCGAGCGAGTGTGCGTGGCGTTGATCTCGATGCCGACGGCGAGTTTTCCTTCGCCCGCGTACAGGTTGGCGGACATCGACCCGAGTGACTCGCCGAGCACGACGTATGCGCCGCCATGCAGGAGGTCGGCTGGCTGAGTATTGCCCTCGACGGGCATCCGGGCGACCGCGCGCTCGATGGTGAACTCGAGCATCTCGATCCCCATTTTCTCGGCAAGCGCGCCGAGCCCCCGCTTGGTCAGAAATGCCAGCGCATCCTGGGTCATGTCAGCCCTTCTCATGTCTCCCACCGGGTCGATCCGCCTGTCACAGGCGCCTTGTAGGCTTGCCCCTGTGCCGGACTCCGAAAAGCCTACCCTCCTGATCATCGACGGCCATTCGCTGGCGTTCCGGGCGTTTTACGCCCTTCCGGTCGACAGTTTTGTCAACCGGGACGGCCAGCACACGAATGCCATTCATGGCTTCATCGCGATGCTGATCAACCTCCTTTCGAACGAGAAGCCCACCCACCTCGCGGTCGCCTTCGACATCTCGCGATACTCGTTCCGCACCCGCGAGTACCCCGAGTACAAGGGCACGCGCGGTGAGACGCCGTCCGAGTTCGTGGGCCAGATCCCGTTGCTCGAAGAGGCACTGCACGCCATGAACATCACGACGGTGACGAAGGAAGACTTCGAGGCCGACGACATCCTGGCCACTCTGGCGACCCAGGGTGCACAGCAGGGCTACCGCGTGCTTGTGGTCTCCGGCGACCGCGACACGATCCAACTCGTCAACGACGACGTGACCCTGCTCTACCCGAACGTGCGCGGCGTGTCAGAGCTCAAGCGCTATGACCGTGACGCGGTCTTCGAGAAGTACGGCATCGAACCGCATCAGTATCCGGAGATCGCAGCCCTCGTCGGCGAGTCCAGCGACAACCTCGTCGGCATCGACAAGGTCGGCGAGAAGACCGCAGTGAAATGGGTCAAGCAGTACGGAACCGTCGACGAGATTGTGGCTCACGCCGACGAGATCACGGGCGTCGTGGGCCAGAAGTTGCGTGAGCAGAAGGAGAACGCCCTCCGTAACCGCCGCCTCAACCACCTGATCACGGATGTCGAACTCCCGGTCGGTCCCGCCGATCTCGAGCGCAGGCAGTTCAGCGAGCAGTCACTCCGCGACATCTTCGGCAGGCTGCAGTTCAAGACCCTGCTCGATCGCGTGCTGAAGATCGCCGAGGCCGAGGGCCGCCTGGATGGCACGGGCGTCACCGAGCAGTCGACCGAGACCGGCGCCCTCGTGACACCGGCCGTACGCACGATGATCGACGAAGAGCTGGGCTTCTGGCTCTCGAAGGCCTCCGCCGACGGTCAGCCCGTCGGCGTGCAGGTCGAGTACGGCCCGGCCGGTGTGAGCGGCTTCGGGCTCGCCACGAACGACGACTCGGCCTATGTTCCGTGGGCACCCGACCGACCGGACTACCGCGCACTTGAGAAGTGGCTCGCGAGCGACGCTCCCAAGTTCCTGTTCCACGCGAAACCGCAGCTGAAGGCGCTCACCCGCGCCGGTATCGCATTCGACGGCCTCGCTTTCGATACCCGACTCGCCGCCTGGTTGCTCAAGCCTGGCGGAGGGCCGCAGAATCTGGCCGAGCAGATCTTCGACGTGCTCGGCGAAACGCTGCCGGAGTCCGATCCCAACCAGCTGGTGCCAGAGACGGATGCGATCAACCCGGCCACCGAGGCCTGGTACATCCTGCGCGTCGCTGAGGACCTCGCGCTCGCGCTCGACGACGGCACGCGCCGGGTGCTCGAGACCCTGGAGCTCCCGCTCGTCGCCGTGCTTGCGCGCATGGAGCTGACCGGGATCACGATGAACCAGGACGTTCTCGCCCGCCTCCGCGACGAGCTGACCACGAAGGCCAACGACTACGCGGCCCGCGCGTACGCCGAGATCGGCCACGAGGTCAACCTCGGCTCACCCAAGCAATTGCAGCAGGTGCTCTTCGAGGAGCTGCAGATGCCGAAGACGCGCTCGACGAAGACGGGATTCTCGACGGATGCCGCATCCCTCGCCGACCTGCAGGAACAGAATCCGCATCCGTTCCTGGGTCTCCTCCTGCAGCACCGCGACGCGACGAAGCTCAAGCAGATGGTCGACACGCTTGAACGCGCTGTCGAGCCGGATGGCCGCATCCACACGACCTACGACCCGACTGGCACGACGACGGGCCGCATCTCCTCGAACGATCCCAACCTGCAGAACATCCCGGTTCGCACCGAGGAAGGCCGGGAGATCCGCTCGGCGTTCGAACCCGGCGAGGAGTTCACGACCCTGCTGACGGCCGATTACTCGCAGATCGAGATGCGCATCATGGCGCACCTCTCGCAGGACGCCGGGCTCATCGAGGCGTTCAACGCGGGCGAAGACCTGCACCGTTTCGTCGGCGCGCGCATCTTCAGGGTGGCGCCGGAGGAGGTCACCCCGGCGATGCGAACGAAGGTGAAGACCATGTCGTACGGCCTTGCGTACGGTCTGAGCGCGTTCGGGCTCTCCAAACAGCTCCGGATCGAGACCGCCGAGGCCAGGCAGCTCATGACCGACTATTTCGAGCGCTTCGGCGCGGTGCGAGACTACTTGCGCAACGTGGTCGAACAGGCGCGGGTCGACGGCTACACCGAGACGATCTTCGGTCGCCGGCGCCCATTCGCCGACCTGACCAGCACCAACCGGGTGCTGCGCGACAATGCGGAGCGCGCCGCGCTCAACGCGCCGATCCAGGGCTCGGCGGCCGACATCCTGAAGGCCGCGATGCTCAACGTTGATGGCGACATCCGCGCACAGGGTCTCGGTTCACGCATGCTCCTCCAGGTGCACGACGAGCTGGTGTTCGAGGTGGCTGAGGGGGAGTGGGATGCGCTGAGCGCGATCGTGACGCATCGCATGTCCACCGCTGCCGAGCTTCGCGTGCCCCTCGAGGTCCAGATCGGCACGGGGCCGAACTGGGATGCGGCGGCGCACTAGGTACGGCGCCGCACGAGGTACTTACGCTGGTGCACCGACCGCTTATAGGGTCGAGGGATGACAGACGCAGAGCAGCGCACTCCCACTCCGATCGACGCCATCGCGGAAGCGTGGGTCGACACCGAGCTTGAGCTTTTCCCCGAGTACCACGTCTATCTCGGCCGGCCAGGGCGCGAAGGCGAATACGCGGATTATTCGCCTGCGGGAGTGGAGCGTGCCGCCGCCGAGGTGCAGAACGCGCTCGCGCAGATCCGTGTCGCGGAACCCGTCGATGACATCGACCGGGTGACCAAGATGGACCTGACCCGCGAGCTCGAGCTCTCGCTCGAGAAGCACGCTGCCGGATTCGATCAGCGCGACCTCAACGTCATCGCGTCGCCTGCCCAGGGCTTGCGTGACATCTTCGACCTGGTTCCGACGGCATCCGAGGAGGACTGGGCCAACATCGCCACGCGCCTGCATAATCTGCCAGCCGCTATGAACGGCTACATCGAGACGCTGCGCAGCGGCATCCAGGGCGGCAATGTCCCCGCGATCCGCCAGATCACCGAGGTCATCGCCCAGGCGAAGAAACAGGTCGCCGACACGGGATTCTTCTTCCAGCTGACCGCCGAACCGAAGGCGGGCGAGGCAGACCTGCCCGAGTCGCTCAGACGGGATCTGGAGTCGGGGGCGCGGGAATCCGCCGACGCGTACGCCACGCTGGCATCGTTCCTGGGCGATGAGCTTGCTCAGCACGCACCGGCCAAGGATGCCGTCGGTCGCGAGATCTACTCTCTCGCCTCCCGCGACTTCCTCGGCGCCACCGTCGACCTCGACGAGACATACGAGTGGGGGATCGAGGAGCTCGCGCGCATGGTCGCCGAGCAGGAATCGATCGCACGGGAGATCAAGCCGGGAGCATCCGTTCAGGAGGCCATCGCCTTCCTCGACAGCGACCCGAGTCGCAAGCTGCACGGCACGGATGCCCTGCAAAAGTGGATGCAGGCCACAAGCGACCGCGCGATCGAGGAACTCGGCAGGACCCACTTCGATATCCCGGCCGAGGTCCGCAAGCTCGAGTGCATGATCGCCCCCACGCAGGAGGGCGGCATCTACTACACGAACCCGACCGACGACTTCTCGCGTCCCGGCCAAATGTGGTGGAGCGTGCCAGAGGGCATCACCGAATTCGACACCTGGCGGGAGCTGACCACCGTCTACCACGAGGGCGTACCGGGGCATCACCTGCAGATCGGGCAGGCGGTCTACAACAAGGCCCAGCTCAACACGTGGCGGCGCAACGCCGGCACGTCCGGCCACGCCGAGGGTTGGGCGCTCTACGCGGAGCGCCTGATGGAGCAGCTCGGCTACCTCGATGACCCCGCCGATCGCCTGGGCATGCTCGACGGACAGCGGATGCGCGCTGCGCGCGTGGTGCTCGACATCGGCGTGCACCTCGGGAAGCGGCTGCCAGACGGATCAGGAACCTGGACGGGTGAGTACGCGTTCGACTTCCTCGCGAAGAACGTGAACATGAACGCGAGCTTCGTGCGCTTCGAAGTTAACCGGTACCTGGGCTGGCCAGGGCAGGCGCCGTCATACAAGATCGGCCAGCGGATCTGGGAGCAGCTGCGCGACGAGTACGCCCGCCGCGAGGGCGCGGGCTTCAACATCAAGGCCTTCCACAAGAAGGCGCTCGACATCGGCGGCGTCGGCCTCGACACCCTCCGCTCCGCACTGCTCGACTAGCGCGTGTGCGGGTTGAGCGTGATGCTTCGCGTCTCGTTACTCAACCATCACAAGCCCCGCATCAGGTGCGGTTGCCAGTGGTCTCCAAACGCAGCTAGGATTGAACGTCACGTCTGTGACGTCTTATCCGCCTGCCTTTCGCGGAACCAGAGAATAAATTCTGCGGCGAAGGGCCCGAACTATGTCCTTACTGGAGCACTTACTACATGACAATCGCAACGACCGACAAGGCACCCAAGCAGGTCGCCGTCAACGACATCGGATCTGCTGAAGACTTTCTCGCCGCGGTCGAAAAGACTCTGAAGTTTTTCAACGATGGTGACCTCATCGAAGGAACCGTCGTCAAGATCGACCGTGACGAGGTTCTCCTCGACGTCGGTTACAAGACCGAGGGTGTCATCCCCTCCCGCGAACTTTCCATCAAGCACGATGTTGACCCGAGCGAGGTCGTCCAGGTTGGCGACAGCGTCGAGGCCCTCGTTCTCCAGAAGGAGGACAAGGAAGGCCGTCTCATCCTGTCCAAGAAGCGCGCGCAGTACGAGCGTGCGTGGGGCGACGTTGAGAAGATCAAGGATGCTGATGGCGTCGTGACCGGTTCGGTCATCGAGGTCGTCAAGGGTGGACTCATCGTCGACATCGGACTCCGTGGCTTCCTGCCCGCTTCGCTCATCGAGCTGCGCCGCGTGCGCGACCTCACCCCGTACCTGGGCCAGGAGATCGAGGCCAAGATCCTCGAGCTCGACAAGAACCGCAACAACGTCGTGCTGTCGCGTCGTGCGCTGCTTGAGCAGACCCAGTCCGAGAGCCGCACCACGTTCCTGAACAACCTCCAAAAGGGCCAGGTTCGCAAGGGTGTCGTTTCGTCGATCGTCAACTTCGGTGCGTTCGTCGACCTCGGCGGCGTTGACGGCCTCGTTCACGTCTCCGAGCTGTCCTGGAAGCACATCGAGCACGCATCCGAGGTCGTCGAGGTCGGCCAGGAGGTCACCGTCGAGATCCTCGAGGTCGATCTGGACCGCGAGCGTGTCTCCCTGTCGCTCAAGGCAACGCAGGAGGACCCGTGGCAGGTCTTCGCCCGCACCCACGCCATCGGCCAGGTTGCACCGGGCAAGGTCACGAAGCTCGTTCCGTTCGGTGCGTTCGTTCGCGTCGCAGACGGCATCGAGGGCCTCGTTCACATCTCCGAGCTCTCCGGCAAGCACGTCGAGCTGGCCGAGCAGGTCGTGTCGGTTGGCGAGGAAGTCTTCGTCAAGGTCATCGACATCGACCTCGAGCGTCGTCGCATCTCGCTTTCGCTCAAGCAGGCGAACGAGGGCGTTGACCCCGAGGGTACCGAGTTCGACCCCGCGCTCTACGGCATGCTCACCGAGTACGACGAGCAGGGGAACTACAAGTACCCCGAGGGCTTCGACCCGGAGACCAACGAGTGGCGCGAAGGCTTCGACGCTCAGCGCGAGAAGTGGGAGCAGGACTACGCTGCAGCCCAGGGTCGCTGGGAAGCGCACAAGAAGCAGGTCGCGAAAGGTCTCGAAGAGATCGTCGCGGATGCCGGTGCCGCTTCGTCGGGATCCAGCTTCTCCAGCGAGAGCGCTTCGGCCGGCACGCTTGCCGACGACGAGGCACTCGCCGCCCTGCGCGAGAAGCTTTCGAGCAACTCCTAGCACGCACACTCCTCTTCGAGGATCGCGAAACGGTCGGGCCTGTTGGCCCGGCCGTTTCGGCGTTACCGGGCGCGATCGCGGGTCTGCGGACCGCGGCGGCACGTTAGCATTACGAGCGTGTATTTGATTGGGCTCACGGGCGGGATCGCATCCGGCAAGTCGGTTGTCGCACGGCGGTTGGCCGACCATGGTGCGATCCACATCGATGCGGATCAGCTCGCCAGGCAGGTCGTCGAGCCAGGAACTCCAGGCCTCGCCGCGATCGCGGAGAGGTTCGGGCCCGGCGTGATCGCCGCTGACGGTTCGCTCGATCGCGCTGCGCTCGGCGCCATCATCTTCTCCGACGAGGATGCGCGGCTGGCGCTCAACGCGATCACCCATCCGGCGGTCAGGGACATGACGAAACGAATGATCCAGGAGGCGGAAGGCCGCGATCCGTCTGCCGTCGTCGTTTACGACGTTCCGCTGCTCGTCGAGGCGTCTGTCGACAAGGATTACCACCGATTTGACCTCATCGTCGTCGTCTCCGCGAGCCGGGAGACCCGGATCCGGCGCCTCGTCGAACTGCGCGGCCTGACGCCCGAGGATGCGGCGCTGCGCCTGAATTCCCAGGTGACGGATGACGAGCGCCTGGCCATCGCCGACGTGGTCATCGACAGCGACGGTACCCTCGACGAGACACTGCAGCAGGCCGATCGGCTGTGGGAGAGTCTTCGCGCGCGAACTCCCTGAAGGCACTCTCAGTCTGGCGCGGACTTTCTCCAGTGACATGGCAGTAATCTCATCGTGTGAGCTCGCGGTTTTCGGCTGCACGCATGGTCGTGTCACTGGTCCTGTGCACCGCTGCGCTTGCCGTCGTCGGGACGATCGCGGGGGCGCCGGCATCTGCCAGTGTTGAGAAGCCTGGCGCCGACGACGCTGCGCAGATCCAAACATTCCGGCTTCCGAATTCCCATGGTGCACCGCTGGTGCCCAATGCCGACAACTATGCGACGCGTGCCAGCACGCCCGGACCGCTCCTGGTCTTCCTGCCGGCGACTGGCGCGGTTCCGGCGCAGTACCGCGAATTCCTCGATACCGCGGCGTCCAGCGGATATCACGTGCTCGGACTCGACTACCGCAACCTCGGCCGCTCCGTGACAGAGACCTGCAAAGCGGACGCCACCTGCTACACGCAGATCGAACGGAATCGGTTCGACGGCAGCGATCCGTCTCGCTTCAGCCACGTCGACCCGGCGAATTCGGTGCTGGGCCGCCTGCAGGAAGCCCTCCATTACCTCAGCGGTCACGACAAGGCCGGCGACTGGGGTCAGTACCTGAACGGATCCCACATCCGGTGGGGCCAGATCGTCCTGGCCGGACACTCACAGGGCGGCGGCGAGTCCGCCTTCATCTCTCACGTTCACAAAGTGCGGGGTGTCCTGATGTTCTCCTCCCCGGTCGCGACGTTCAACGGCGTCTCGGCATCGTGGATGGGGTCCCCGGGCGCGACTCCGCCGTCGCGGATGTATGGGTTCGTCAACAGCAATGACCTCTACGTCAATCGAATTCTCGGATCGTGGACCAAACTTGATCTCAACGGTGATGTGCCGCCCACATCGGCACTAATACCGACCGGCTCGCACGCACTGGTGAGCACCCTCGCGGTCGGCAACGGCGAGCAATCCCACTTCAGTTCCGTCGCCGATAGCACGCCGCAAACCGCCCTCGGCAACCCGCGGTACCTGCCGGTGTGGACCTGGATGCTCAAGCAAGTGCGATAAGCGGAGCCATCGTAGGCAACGCATAGAGAACGCACAGTCCCGTTGGCTAGCGTTAATTGAGTGAAAGTCGAACCACTCGCAACGCTCATCAACCGTCGCGCCGCCGAATCACCGCACGCCAGCTACCTCGAGGATGCGCGTTCGGACCGCAGCCTCGACTACGCAGGGTTCGCAGAGGCCGTGAGCGCGTGGCGAGTGCTGCTTGATGATCTCGAGGTTCCGGGCGCCGGAGGCGTCCTCGTCGATCTGGCTGATCCGCTCAGCTTCGCGGTCGTGCACCTTGCCGTCGTCGCGGCCGGCCGGCGATCGGTTCCCGTGGATCCGGACCTGCCGTGGGCGGACGTGATGCGGTTGTCCGGCCTCCTCGGCGGGGCCGCCCTGCTGGTTTCGGACCGCGCGGAGCGTCCCGATGTGACCGAGTTCGACGTCGCGGCCGTTGCGCCCGCGAACCTCATGCCCGCTGGTCTCGTTCGCGCCGTGCAGGGGCGTCCGGAAGCGGAACGCTCAAACGACGGAGGGCCAGCGGCACAGACATCCGTCGAAGGCTCGACGCTCCTCTTCACTTCAGGTTCGACCGGGCAGCCGAAAGGGGTCGAGCTGCCCGAAAGCCAGTTGCTCTTCGTGGCGAACGCGATCGCGCGCAACAACGGGCTCAGCCCGGATGACCGCGGGTACAACCCGCTGCCGCTCTTTCACGTGAACGCCGAAGTCGTCGGCCTGCTCTCGACGCTCGTTGCGGGCGCCACCCTGGTGCTGGACCGCCGCTTCCACCGCACGGGATTCTGGGAGCTGCTCAGCAAACGGCGGATCACGTGGCTGAATGCTGTCCCCTCGATGCTCGCCGTGCTCGCCAGGAGCGGAGACATCGTTCCGCCCGCGGGCCTGCGCTTCATCCGGTCCGCGTCTGCACCGTTGCCGGATGCCGTACGTGCAGCATTCAGTGGCATCCCGCTGATCGTGAGCTACGGCATGACCGAAGGGGCGAGCCAGATCACGGCTACTCCGCTCGGGGAGCCGGCCCGCCCTGGCTCCGTTGGTGTGCCGCTCGGCGGCGAGGTCCAGGTCAGGGACGAAGGTGGGAAGCTTCTGCCGCCCGGCGAGATCGGTGCGCTCTGGCTCCGTGGCCCCGGCATCATCGCCCAGTACTTTCTTGGTCGCGCGCCCGAACGATTCGACGCCGACGGCTGGCTCGCCACGGGTGACCTCGGCTATGTCGATGACGACGGGTATGTGTATCTCGTCGGCCGCTCCGACGATGTGATCAATCGCGGTGGCGAGAAGGTGTACCCCGCCGAGGTCGAGGACATCCTCTTGAAGGATGCGCGCGTTCGGGAAGCAGTCGTGGTCGCCCGACCAGACCCGATCCTGGGTCATGTTCCTGTCGCGTACGTGATCCCGCCGTCCGTTGGATTGCTCCAGAGCGAGGTTGTCGAACTCATCGATGCCCTGCGTGACCGATGCGAAAGGGAGCTTCCGCGGTTCAAGCGGCCGGTTGACATCCGGATGATCGCCGACCTTCCGCGCGCGGCGACCGGGAAGGTACAACGCAGTCGCGTGCGCCTCCTCGCAGCGGCGGATGCGGGCGCTGCCGCGTGACGACAGTCGGCGAGTCACCAACGACGACCGCCACACCCGGCCCGCAGCCGGAGCGTGCCAGGGAGCGGGCACCGCACCTGTATGAGCTCGACGTCGTTCGCATCCTCACTTTTGCCTGCGTGATCATGGTGCACACCATCAGCTACACCGCGTCATCCGGTGATGTGGTGCTCAACGGGCTGCTCGCGCTCGTGCACTTCACCCGCGAGGTCTTCTTTGCCCTCTCCAGTTTTGTGCTCGTCCACAGCTACCTGAATCGCCCGGTTCCGATGCGGAAGTTCTGGCCGCGGCGGTTCCTGTTGGTCGGCGTCCCGTACCTGGTCTGGTCCGCGATCTACATCGTCGTGCCCTACATGTACTCACCACAAGGAACGCTCGCGAGCCTCCTCCAGCACTATGTCTATGCGGTTTTGACGGGTACCGCATGGTTCCACCTCTACTTTCTGCTCGTCACTATGCAGGTGTACCTGCTCCTCCCCGTCATCGTGTGGGTCGTCCGCAAGATGCGCGGTCACCATGTCACACTGCTCGTGATCAGCGGCGCTGCACAGCTGCTGCTGACGGGCGCATACATGTACTGGCCTGTCGCGACGTCGTGGATCAATGGCTTCAGCGGCCAGCTCTTCATCAGCTACCAGTTCTTCATCCTGCTGGGTGCGGTCGCTGCGGATCATTCGGTGCGGCTGATGGGCTGGGTTCGCAGGCATCGCAAGAACATCGGGCTCGCGACGCTCGCGACGGCCGCCGCAACGATTGAGGTTTACCTGCTTGCCATCCAGGGCGGCAAGAATCCGATCGCCGCCGGAGTGCCGCTTCAGCCCATCGTCATGGTGTGGTCGGTCGCTATCGCACTCGGCCTCCTCGCCCTCGGCAGCCTGTGGTCCGATCACAGGAAACCCCATGGCTTCCTTGCCAGGACAATCGCCCTGGGCTCCGACCGTTCGTTCGGAATCTTCCTCTCGCACCCGCTGATCCTGTGGACGATCCTTCTGCTCGGCAACCACTGGCTTTCGTCGAATGTGGCGAAGCCGTGGCTCACGTTCGTGACCTACATCCTCGTGATCATCGGCGCGATCGCGGTGACCGAAGTCGCGCGCAGGACACCGCTCAGCCTTCCCCTGGCTGGCCGGCCATTCCGCTCGACACCGAAGTCGAAGTCCACGTCGGATGCGACGCCGAAAGCGAAGGCTACGGCGTAGGGTCGAGCGTCGTTCCGGAGCTGACCCTGGTCGGACGCATCCGCGCCGCGACGATCGCAGCAGCCCCAAGCAGCAGGATTGATACGGCGAACGGCCACTGCCATCCGGTGTACTGGACGAGCAAGCCGAAGACGATCGGCGAGATGATCCCCGCAATGCCGAATCCCGTGTTCATCATCCCGCTGGCGGTTCCTGCCCACTCGGGTGCGACATCCATTGGAATCGCCCAGAGGGTCGCGTTCGTGAGCTCGAGGAAGAAGAACGACAACGCCAGGGCGCAGGTGGCCACGACCAACTGGTGCACGAACAGCAACGGAAGCAGGCAGACCAGGGATCCGAGCAGTCCGATCAGGAGCGTTGCCCGCCGCGCGGACCTGACGTTGCCGGTACGGCGCAGCAGCCGGTCGCTCAGGACGCCACCGACCGTGTCACCGACGACCCCGCCGCACAGGACGAGCGAAGTGAAGAGCGCGAAGCTGCTGAGCTTGAGACCGTAGCTGGTACTCAGGAAGGTCGGCAGCCAGGTCAGGAAGACCCACAGCGTCCAGCCGTATCCGAAATCCACGAAGGCGACCGGCGCGAGCGTGCGCATGAGCTTCCGCCACGGCACCGGTGGGCGCACGGCTGCGGGGCGCGCGGGGAGCTCCGAGAGTTCCTGGCTTGTGATCTTCGGATAATCCTCCGGGCGATTGCGGAAGAACATGGCCCAGAGGACGGCCCACACCAAACTAAGGAGGCCGATGTAGAGGAACGACGTGCGCCAGCCGCTCCAGGCGATGAGCCCGGCAACGATCAGCGGCGCTGCGGCGTTGCCGAGGCGTGATGCGGAATGCACGATGCCCTGAACGTAGCCGTTGCGATCGGATGGGATCCAGCGGCTCATCGCCTGGGTTGCGGTGGGGAACGCAGCCGACTCGGTCAAGCCGAGCAAGAGCCGAGCACCAACGAGCGAGAAGAAGCCCACCGAGAATCCGGTCGCGATCGTTGCGACCCCCCAGAGAATCGCGATCCAGCCCAGCGCTCTCCTCGGCCCCATCCGCTCACCGATGGTGCCGCCGAAGACCTGGAGGAGAGCATACGGAACAGAGAAGGCGCCGAGGACGTAGCCCAGCTGCGAGTCGCTGAGGTGCAGGTCCGCCTGCAACATTGGCGCCGCGGTGGAGATGTTGGTGCGATCGAGGTAGCTGATCGCGTACATCACGCAGAGCAGCAACACGACGCGGCTGCGTTTTCTGCCCCGGATCGGGCTTGCTTTCGTAATCGGTCGTTCGAGTGTCAGAGTCAATCGCTTATCACTTCCGTCGCCTGCGGCACCGCCCTCAGCGAGGCGACCCCCGAACAGGGTAAGCAGTCCGTCTATGCGGTTCCTGTGGCCCGCCCCAGCGACACATGTGTCCGCCCGCACGCGGCGCGGCTCGGTCGGTCAGGCGGGAATCGCCGGCGACAGGAGGAGGAAGGTCGGCACCAGGACGAGCGCCACGGCCGCGGCGACCGCGACCATGCGCGCGGGAAGGCCGAGCGGTTTGACCTCGTCGACCAGCCGCGCGATCCTGCGGCTTGCCGACGCACCGTCGGCAGCCAAAGTGCTCGAGCCGTCGGGGGTGAGAGCTGTAGCGACGGTCGCATCAGGTGATTCCGAGGCGACGATGGCGATCGAACGGGCCAGGGTGTCATCGGAGACCACTCGGCGCGCCTGGTCATCCGCCAGCATCTCGACAAGGATCGCGACGGCCTCATCGGCTCGCGTGGCGATCGGGAACCACGGCAGTGATCCTCGCCAGGCCCGGAATGCCAGCAGGACGAGATGGTGGCGTTGGTCGGCGTGGGCGCGCTCATGCGCGATGACCGCGCGCAACTGGTCCTCGTCGAGGATCGCGATCAACCCCGCGGAGAGCACGGTCATCGACCTCGTCGTCCCCGGAAGGCAGTATGCGACGGGCGCCTCATGGTCAAGAAGCCGCGTATCGGGACGCTCCGGCATCGGCGTGCTCAGAAGTGTGACGAGTTGGTGATGCCGGCGCCGTGAACGCTCCGCGCGCACGAAGGTGGTCGCCAGGTTGAGGAGCAGGTGGATGCCGAGCAGGATGGCACCGCTGAGCGCGAACATTTGGCTGAACTGCGAGCCGCGGGGGAGCGAGCCGGCAAAGAGCGACCCCGACAGGGAACGAAGGCCATCCACCAGGTTGGCGCCGAACGGCTCGAGACCGTACGACAGTAGCGCGCCGATCATCGAGAGTCCACCGGTAAGCGCGATCGCCTGCCAGACGACGAGCGCCATGCCCGGCGCACGGGCGGGCCACGCTGCGCGGGCGAGCAGGATGGGCACCGGCCACGCCAGGGCGAAGGCCAACGCCGCAAGCGCGACCCACGTGATCGTCACACTATTTGCCGGCGAGAATCCTGCGGAGGGCGTCGGCCTCGCGAGGGCTCACCTGTCCGACGAAGCGTGCCAGCACGGCTTCGCGATCCGGTGCAGCACCGAGTACCTCGTGCATGAGCTCCGCCATGTGTGCGGCGCGACTCGTCGACGCGCTGAAGAGGTGAGGACGACTGTCGCGTTCGCGAGTGACGAAGTTCTTCGCTTCGAGCCGGGAAAGCACAGTGAGCACGGTGGTGACCGCGAGCTCCTTTCCGACACCCGCGGCATTGCCGTGGGCGAGATCGTCGCGGATGTCTCCTGCCGTGAGCGCATCCGTCGAGTCCCAGAGAACATCCATCACGGATCGTTCGAGTTCACCTAGCGTCGCCATGCAAGTGATTTTACATCAAGTAGAAATCAACTTCTACATAGTGTAGAAAGGAATTGTTCTACGGACAGTAGAAATCGGAACGGAGACCTGTCGTGCAACTCGACCCCCTGCTGATCGCTCGCTGGCAGTTCGGCATCACGACCGTCTATCACTTCTGGATGGTGCCACTCACGATCGGCCTCGGCCCGGTCGTCGCCGGCATGCAGATGCGCTGGCATCGCACCGGCGACGTGCGCTGGTACCGCATGGTCAAGTTCTGGGGCAAGCTCTACCTGATCAACGTCATCGTGGCGATCGCGACAGGACTTGTGCAGGAGTTCCAGTTCGGCATGGCGTGGAGTGAGTATGCGAAGTTCGTCGGTGACGTATTCGGAGCACCGCTCGCCCTGGAGTCCCTGCTCGCCTTCTTCATCGAGTCGACGTTCCTCGGCCTGTGGATCTTCGGCTGGAACAAGCTGCCGAAGGCGATTCACCTCGCGTGCCTCTGGATAGCGGTGGCAGGCTCGATCGTGTCGGCCTACTTCATCATCGTCGCGAACTCGTGGATGCAGCATCCCGTCGGCGTGGTCCTCGTGAAGGGCCACCCGGTGATGAACGACGTCTGGGCAGTTCTCACCAACAACACCGCCGTCACGGCATTCACCCACACGATGTTCGGGTCGTTCGGGGTCGGAGGCGCCTTTATTCTCGGGATCTCCTGGTACCAGCTGTGGCAGCGCCGGCGCGACGGAATCGACACTGTCGATGCCACCGGTCGCGTCGTTCCCGGCGTCGCCCCCGGCATCCCCGGCCGAGACGGCTCCGACCACAGCATCTGGATCACCTCGCTGAGGATCGGCGCGGTCGTTGCCATCGTCGCATTCGCGGGCGTTGCGATCTCGGGGGACGCCCAGGGCAAGCTCATGTTCCAGCAACAGCCGCTCAAGATGGCCGCAGCCGAAGCCGCGTGCCACACCGGAACAAGCTTCTCCGTGCTCTCGATCGGAGCGCTCGGTTCGACCACCTGCAGTGACGTTGTGCCGGTGATCGAGATTCCTGGAGTGCTTTCCTTCCTCGCCAAGGGCAACTTCACCACCCCGGTCGAGGGAGTCGACCAGTTGCTGCCCCAGTACGAGGCGAAGTACGGCACCAACCTGCCGGACAACCCGATCTACGGCTCGCGGGCGGGCGAGAAGATCGACTACCTCCCGATGATGGAGGTCACCTATTGGGGTTTCCGCATGATGATCGGCTTCGGTGGTATCGCGGCCTTCGCGGCGGCAGTGGCACTGTGGCTGACCAGAAAGGGCACAGTTCCGCGTTCCAAAGGCATCATGCTCCTCGCCGTCGGCGGGATTCTCGCTCCGTTCGCCGCCAACTCGGCGGGCTGGATCTTCACCGAGATGGGCAGGCAGCCCTTCGTGGTCGCGCCGAACCCCACCGGGGTGGATGGACTGTACATGTTCACCGCCGCCGCCGTGTCCCCGGGGGTGAGTGCAGGCGAGATGCTCTTCTCGGTGATCGCGCTCACGCTCGTCTACGCGGTGCTGATGGTCTTCGAGATCAGGCTCCTGGTCAGGTATGTGCGTGGTGGAATCGCCAGCGCCGTGCCCGAGCTGGCCGAACCGGACCAACCCGCGGATGACGATCATCCGAAGAGCGACGTTCTCGCTTTCGCATACTAGGAGCGTTGAAATGGAATTCCTTCCCACCGTCTGGTTCGTCGTCATCGCCGTGCTGTGGACCGGCTACCTGTTTCTCGAAGGGTTCGATCTCGGCGTCGGCATGCACCTGCTGTTCTCCGCACGCACCGAGGAACAGCGACGCGTCATGCTCAACGCGATCGGGCCGGTCTGGGACGGCAACGAGGTCTGGCTCATCACCGCGGTCGGAGCCATGTTCGCCGCGTTCCCGTTCTGGTATGCGTCGCTGTTCTCCGCCCTCTACCTGCCCATGCTGTTTGTGCTGTTCGGGCTCATCTTCCGTGCCGTCGGCATCGAGTTCCGGGGCAAGGGTAAATCGGCGCGATGGATCAGAGGCTGGGACGTCGCCATCGGTCTCGGCTCTCTCGTTGCGGCCTTCGGAGTGGGCGCCGCACTTGCCCTGACCACCACGGGTCTTCCGCTCGACGCAAACGGGGACAGGGTCGGCGGCGCTTTCGCCTGGTTTGACGGCTACGCGGTGATCGGGGGCCTCGCCGCCGTCGGGTTCAGCCTCGTGCACGCGGCATCATTCCTCGCCTTGAAAACGGATGGCGACACCCGTCATTTCGGCAGCACCTTTGCCCGCCGCGCGGCTCCGATCGCCCTGGTTCCGTTTCTTGTCTGGATTGTCGCGCTGCAGGTCGAGAAGGGCACCGCGCTCACGTGGCTCATCGGGGTCGTTGCGCTCATCGCCGCCATTGCCGCGATGCTCGCCAACGCTCGCCACCGGGAAGGGTGGGCCTTCATCGGCTTCGGCGCCCTCCTCGTCGCTGGCATGGGGTCGATCTTCATGGCGAGCTATCCCGTGGTCCTGCCGTCGACGATCAACCATGCCTTCGACCTGACCGTGGCAAACGCGTCGTCGTCGCCGTATACGCTCGGCGTGATGTCGATCGTCGCTTGCTTCGGCATCCCGCTCGTGCTGGCCTACCAGGCCTGGACGTATTGGGTGTTCCGCAAGCGAGTGAGCGGGGACCTCATCCCTGCGGCCCATCCGGTCGAGCCCGCCGTACGCCAACAGGCGGTCCAGCCCGCCCTCCGTCAGCAATGAGCGCGATCGCGGGTAACCGCATCCGCGGCGGCAAGCGCATCGGCGGAGGCAATCGCATCGCCCGGCTGCGGTCGCAATCGCCGCTCGCCGGGCTGGCCGTGAAGACCTGGCCGACCCTGTACCTGCTCGGCGTGCTGAGCGCGCTCAAGGCCGTTGCAATCATCGGGCTGGCGACCGCTGTGGCGACCGGCGTTGTCGAGGTCATCGGCGGTCGCGGCGGTAGCAGCGGCTTGGCGGCCGTGCTCGCAATCGGGATCGGTTCTGCCCTGCTGCGGGCGTTCGTCGCATGGGCACATCGCACCGTCGCCACGTGAGCCCTTCTCGGCACGAAGGAACGACTCCGGGCCGAACTGGCGGAGCGGGCGCTCGAGCAGGGAAGCGGGCAGTCCGGCGCGCTCACAACCCTGGCCACCCAGGGCCTCGACGACCTGGACAAGTACTTCACGGTGTTCCTGCCCGCCCTCGTGACGGCGGCGACCGTGCCAGCGCTCATCGTCGCGCGAATCCTGCTCGCCGACTGGCTGAGCGCTCTGATCATCGTCCTGACCGTGCCACTGATTCCGCTCTTCATGGTGCTGATCGGCATCCGCACCCAGGAGCGGGTCGCTGAGGCCACCACGGAACTCGGCCGTCTCTCCGACCACCTCATCGAACTCGCCCGCGGCCTTCCGGTGCTGGTCGGGCTCGGGCGGGCACGCGAACAGGTGGCGGCACTTCGCGCGATCTCGGACAGCCACCGGCAGAAGACCATGCAGACCCTCCGCACCGCGTTCCTCTCGGCGCTCGCACTCGAAATGATCGCGACGATCTCCGTGGCACTCGTCGCCGTTGTGATCGGCGTTCGACTGGTCGCGGGAGACCTCTCGCTCGAGGTCGGCCTGCTCGTCCTCATCCTCGCGCCAGAATGCATGACCCCGTTCCGCGAGATCGGTGCGGCCTTCCACGCCTCGCAGGACGGGCGCGAGGCGATCACTCGCACCCGGGCAATCCTGGATGCTCCGCCTCAGCGCACGGTGATCGAGTCGGGCGCCGGCCTGGTGCGGGTCGAGAACCTCAGCGTCCGGTACACGGATCGGAGCGCCGACACGCTGCGAGACCTGAGTTTCGACGCGCCCCGTGGCGAGATCACCGTGCTGGATGGCCGCAGCGGCACAGGCAAGTCGACGGTGTTCCGCGTCCTTGCCGGGAGGCTCGTCAGCGGCGATGACGTCACCGTGAGCGGTCGGGTCGGTGCAATCGAGGGTGGGCGGCTGGCCTGGCTTCCGCAGCATCCGCACACCACCGCCGAGACCGTGCTCGGTGAACTGCTGCTGTACGCACCCGAGGGCCCGGATGCGGGGCACCTCGCGCGCGACGTGCTCTCGCGGCTCGGCCTCGCCCACCTCGCTGACGCCGACCCCAGCCTGGTGAGCCCGGGGGAGCTGCGACGGCTCGCATTCGGACGCGTGCTCCTGCGGGTTGCCGCCGGAGCGAATCTGGTTCTCCTCGACGAACCGACCTCGCAGCTGGACGCCGTGAGCGCTCGTGTCGTCATCTCCGAGATCGTCGCGATGAAGCCGGGCATCGCCGTCATCGTCGCATCCCACGATCCCGCGGTGCGCGCTATCGGCGATCGCCGGGTGCCGCTGTCGGGTGGGGTTCGCCACGAGACTCCCGTGGAAGCCGCGGCAGAGGGTGACCTCGCTGTCCGAGCCGTCCGCGCCAGGGTCGGCGACGCCGGTCAGGCACATCCGCTCCGCGAGCTGCGCGCCGTCCTGCGTCCCGTGGCCGGTCGCATCCTCGGCACCGTCGTCCTCGGCACCCTGGCCGCACTCTTCGCACTTTCCCTGACGGGACTGTCCGGCTGGCTCATCGTTCGCGCCAGCGAGCATCCACCGATCATGTACCTGCTCGTCGCGATCGTGGGCGTGCGCTTCTTCGGCATCGGCCGGGCGGTCTTCCGGTATTCCGAGCGGCTGGTCGGACACAGCGCGGTCTTCTCGGCGCTGACGGAGCTGCGGATGCGGCTGTGGTCCGCTCTCGCCGCGAAGGGCGCGCGCAGTCGCGACCTGCTCACCAGCGGACGCACTCTCGACCACCTCGTGCGCGATGTCGACCAGGTTCGCGACCTCTCGATCCGCGTCGTGCTCCCAATGGCGATCGGCACCACCACGCTTGTCATCACGATCGCCGCCCTCGGCGTCATCGCACCCGTCGCACTTCCCCTGCTGCTCGCCTTCGGGTTGGTCGGTGGGGTCGCTGCGCCGCTGGTCGCACTCTGGGCGGATGCTCGCGCGTCGCGCTCCCACCAGCTGCTCGCGTCGACGGTGCTCCGACGGTTCGCAGCGATGCTGGGCGCCGCAGACGAACTTCGCGCGAACGGGGTCGACGGGCGCATCCGCCGCCAGCTGGCGCGGCTCGACGGCGAAGCCGGCGTGGCCGCGCGGCGCAGCGCCTGGGCACTGGGGCTCGGCAGCGCGATCGTGGTCGCCGCCTGCGCACTCACCTCGGTTCTCGTGCTGCCGCTCGCGGCGTCGGCGGGCACGGCCCCCGGCCTCGTGGCCGTCCTCGCCCTCGTGCCGCTCGGCCTGATCGACCCGCTGCTCGACCTCGTTGCCGCAATCCAGGCGTCGCCCGCCCTGCGCGAGGTGCTCGGTCGTGTTTCCCATACGACCGCGGATCCGCGGCTGACCGCGCGGCCGGAGTTTGCGCTCCAGCCGATCGAAAGCCTCGGCCTCGACGGTGTCGCTGTTCGCTGGCCGGGCACGTCCGAGGTCGTGGCACAGGATGTGACCGCCGAGGTGCGCCGGGGCGAGTGGCTCGTGGTGACCGGCCCCTCCGGCTCGGGAAAGTCGAGCCTGCTCGCGGTCCTGCTCGGCCAGTTGGAGCCGGCGGCGGGGCAGTACCGAATCAACGGATGGGACACCGCGGGCCGCGACCTCGCCGCACTCGCGCCGCGCTTTGGCTGGTGCCCTCAGGATGGCCACCTCTTCAACTCGACGCTGCGAGCAAACCTCCTGCTCGCCCGGCCGCGGGAAGAGGCACCGGATGATGCGGAGATGACCGCGGTGCTGCGACGGGTCGGTCTCGGGCCGCTTCTCGATCGCCTCCCCGAGGGCCTCGACACTGTCATCGGTGCGGAGGCAGGGCACCTCTCCGGTGGAGAGCGGCAACGCGTGGCCGTCGCGCGCACCCTTATGACCAGGGCAGACGTCATCCTGATCGATGAGCCGACCGCACACCTCGACGACGAGTCCGCCGAGTCGCTGATGGCAGACCTGCGCGTCGCTCTTGCCAACAGGGTGACCGTGCTCGTGACGCACCAGGCCTATGGCATTCGGAATGGCGATGCCCGCATCGACCTCGGGAGCACCACGACGGAGGTGCGGCAGATGCGGCGGGTTCTGCCAACGGCGCAATCCGAACTCGTTGTCAGTGGTGCTGCATAAGCTTGGAGGATGGAACCGACACGCTCCGTGCACCCGTTCGAGGTCGTCAGCGAGTACACGCCGAGCGGCGACCAGCCGCAGGCCATCGCCGAACTCAGTGCGCGCATCAATGCCGGTGAGACCGATGTGGTGCTGCTCGGCGCAACCGGAACGGGCAAGTCCGCGACGACGGCCTGGCTGATCGAGGCCGTACAACGGCCGACGCTCGTGCTCGCACACAACAAGACCCTGGCCGCCCAGCTGGCGAACGAGTTCCGCGAGCTCATGCCCAACAACGCGGTCGAGTACTTCGTGTCGTATTACGACTACTACCAGCCAGAAGCGTACGTTCCGCAAACCGACACCTTCATCGAGAAAGACTCGTCGATCAACGCCGAAGTCGAGCGACTGCGGCACTCCACGACCAACTCGCTGCTCAGCCGGCGCGACGTCATCGTCGTCTCGACCGTCTCGTGCATCTACGGCCTTGGCACCCCGGAGCAGTACTTGAACGCCATGATGGCGCTCCAGGTCGGCCAGCGGGTCAACCGCGACTGGCTCATCCGCAAGTTCGTGTCGATGCAGTACCAGCGCAATGACGTCGACTTCTCCCGCGGCAATTTCCGAGTGCGCGGCGACACGATCGAGATCATCCCCGTGTACGAAGAACTCGCGATCCGCATCGAGATGTTCGGTGACGAGATCGAGGCGCTCTACAGCCTGCACCCGCTCACGGGCGAGATCGTCAGGAAGCTCGACGTCGTCGCGGTCTTCCCCGGATCGCACTACGTCGCCAGCACGGATGTCATGCAGCGCGCAATCGGGACCATCCAGACCGAGCTGCACGAGCGACTGATCCAGCTCGAGCGCGAGGGCAAGCTGCTCGAAGCGCAGCGCCTCCGCATGCGCACGAGCTTCGACATCGAGATGATGGAGCAGATCGGGTTCTGCTCCGGCATCGAGAATTACTCGCGCCACATCGACGGCCGCCAGCCAGGTGAGGCGCCGCATTGCCTGCTCGATTACTTCCCAGACGACTTCCTGGTCGTCATCGACGAGTCGCACGTCACGGTGCCGCAGATCGGCGCGATGTACGAGGGCGACTCCTCGCGCAAGCGCACGCTCGTCGAGCACGGATTCCGACTCCCGAGCGCTCTCGACAACCGCCCGCTGAAGTGGAACGAGTTCAAGGAGCGCGTCGGCCAGACCGTCTATCTCTCGGCAACCCCCGGCCGATACGAGATGGGCATCGCCGATGGCATCGTTGAGCAGATCATCCGCCCGACCGGCCTGATCGACCCCGAGATCGTGCTCAAGCCGACCAAGGGCCAGATCGACGACCTGCTCGAAGAGATCAGGCTTCGCGCCGGGCGGGACGAACGTGTGCTCGTGACTACGCTCACCAAGAAGATGGCCGAGGAGCTCACCGACTTCCTGGCCGAGGCGGGCGTGCGCGTGCGGTACCTCCATTCCGACGTCGACACACTGCGTCGCGTCGAGCTCCTGACCGAGCTGCGCGCCGGCGTGTACGACGTCCTCGTCGGAATCAACCTGTTGCGCGAGGGCCTTGACCTTC
>JAUZGC010000271.1 GCA_030840105.1 Microbacteriaceae bacterium | reverse complement strand
CGGCTCGGTCGGTATCGCGGTCGGTATGGCCACGAACATTCCGCCGCACAACCTGCGCGAGGTCGCGGAAGGTGCACTCTGGGCGCTGGCCAATCCCGAGGCGACGCGCGAGGAACTGCTTGAAGCGCTGATCCAGCGCATCAAGGGTCCCGACTTCCCGACGGGCGCGCAGATCCTTGGCATCAAGGGCATCCAGGATGCCTACCGCACCGGACGCGGTTCGATCACCATGCGCGCCGTCGTCACGATCGACGAGATCCAGGGCCGCACGTGCCTCGTGGTCACCGAGCTTCCATACCAGGTCAACCCGGACAACCTTGCGATCAAGATCGCCGATCTGGTCAAGGACGGCAAGATCGGCGGTATCGCCGACATCCGTGACGAGACGAGCGGTCGCACGGGCCAGCGGCTGGTGATCGTGCTCAAGCGCGACGCCGTGGCCAAGGTCGTCCTTAATAATCTGTACAAACACACACAATTGCAGGAGAACTTCGGCGCGAACATGCTCGCGATCGTCGACGGAGTCCCGCGCACGCTACCGCTGGATGGGTTCATCACCGCGTGGGTCACCCATCAGGTCGAGGTCATCGTCCGGCGCACGACATTCCGCCTCAGGAAGGCCGAGGAGCGGGCGCACATTCTCCGTGGCTACCTCAAGGCGCTCGATGCGCTCGATGAGGTCATCGCATTGATCCGGCGCAGCGCCGACGCCGAGGCGGCTCGCGAGGGTCTCATCGAATTCCTCGAGATCGACGAGCTGCAGGCGCGCGCGATCCTCACCATGCAGCTGCGCCAACTCGCGGCGCTCGAACGACAGAGGATCATCGACGAGGCGGCTGCCCTCGAACTTGAGATCGCCGAGTTCAAGGCGATTCTGGCCAGCCCCGAGCGTCAGCGCACCATCATCAGTGACGAGCTCACCGAAATTGTCACTCGCTTCGGCGACGACCGTCGCACCGAGATCATGTTCGGCTTCGACGGTGACATGAGCGTCGAAGACCTCATCCCCGAGGAGGAGATGGTCGTCACCGTCACCCGCGGCGGCTACATCACGCGAACGCGCAGCGACAACTACCGCAGCCAGCACCGCGGCGGCAAGGGCGTCAAGGGCGCTCAGCTGCGTGGTGAAGACGTCGTCGACCACTTCTTTGTGACCACCACGCACCACTGGTTGCTGTTCTTCAGCAACAAGGGGCGCGTTTATCGCGCCAAGGCCTACGAGGTGCAGGAGGCCGGCCGCGACGCGAAGGGCCAGCATGTCGCCAACCTGCTTGCGATGCAGCCGGATGAGGAGATCGCCGAGATCCTGGACATCCGCGACTACGAGGCGGCGCGGTATCTCGTGCTCGCAACACGCGACGGCCTGATCAAGAAGACCGCCCTGAGCGAGTACGACACCAACCGCTCCGGCGGCATCATCGCGATCAAGTTGCGCGAAGAGGACGAGCTCGTCTCCGCGCTCCTGGTTGAAGAGGTTTCCGACCTCCTGCTTGTCTCGCGTAAGGGCATGTCGATCCGGTTTACGGCGTCTGACGAGGCGCTGCGTCCCATGGGCCGGTCCACGTCCGGCGTCATTGGAATGCACTTCCGCGGCGATGACAAGCTGCTCGATGCATCCGTCGTTTCTGATGAAGGTTACGTCTTCGTCGTGACGGAGGGCGGGTACGCGAAGCGCACGGCAGCGGACCAGTACCGGCTCCAGAATCGTGGCGGTTTAGGCATCAAGGTGGCCAAGCTCAACGATGATCGGGGTGACCTTGTCGGGGCGCTGATCGTCGACGACGACGACGAGGTCCTTGTGGTTCTTGCCAGCGGCAAGGTGGTACGCTCTGCCGTGGCCGAGGTACCAGCCAAGGGCCGAGACACCATGGGTGTTGTGTTCGCTCGGTTTGCCGAGACGGACAGGATCATCGCACTCGCAAAAAACACCGAACGCAATCTTGACTCTCAGGAGATTTCTGACACTCAGGAGCCTGAGGAAGACCCAGAGAACGTTGCCGGGAAGGAAGAAACCGTAGATGAGTAGTAGCGTCGCCGAAAAGCTCGCCCGCAAGTCGTCATCACGTAGGCCGTCGACCAAGCAGGTACGACTCAAGCTCGTCTACATCGACTTCTGGTCGAGCGTAAAGCTTTCCTTCCTGATTGGGCTGTGCTTCGGCATCGTCGCGATCGTCGGCAGCTTCCTGATCTGGACCGTGCTCAACCAGACCGGCATCTTCGACCAGGTCAACACCCTGTTCACAGATATCTCCGGTACGGGCAGCACAACCTCGCTGAAGTCGGTTCTTGGCCTTGGCCAGGTCATGGGCTTCTCGATCGTTGTGGCCATCCTCGACATCGTTGTGACCACAGCGCTCGGTGCCGTTGTCGCCTTGCTCTACAACCTGAGTGTCAAAATCTCGGGCGGCCTCCTGGTCGGCTTCACCAACAACTGATTTCGATCCCCGAACGGGGATCGAAAGGGCACACCGATTCGGAGAATCGGCCGTGTTCGGGTAGTCTCTAATCTGCCCAATCGGGGATATAGCTCAGGCGGTTAGAGCGCTTCGCTGATAACGAAGAGGTCCGAGGTTCAAGTCCTCGTATCCCCACGATATGCGTCTGAACAGGCGCATCTCAGGGGCCTTAGCTCAATTGGCAGAGCACCTGCTTTGCAAGCAGGGGGTTAGGAGTTCGATTCTCCTAGGCTCCACACAACGCACGAGAGGCCACCCCGCCGGGATGGCCTCTCGTCTTGTTTGTGGCGTTATCGGTCAGCTGGAGAGAATGCCGGCAAGCACTCCAATAGCCAGCACAACCAAGGATGCGAAGCTTGCCAGGGCCAACGTGGTGCGGCTGCGACAGGACAGGGCAGAGAAGCGGCGCCAGACCGTGACAACCGGATGGGTTGCGCGAGCATCGGTGGGAATTCGCGACATACGATCTCTCCTCTGTTTTGAGGGTCGATACGTAACGCTTCCCCCGAGAAAAATAGTACCCGTACGGGCGTACTGGATTTACCGCGGAGCCACATGCCGTCACATACCAGAGGCGACGTCCACGGCTCAGCCGAAGAGAGCGTCAACCCCGGTCGCCCCGAGCGCGATGAATTGGGCGCGCAGTAAGCGCGCAGCGCGCTCGGGAACGCGGTCGGCACCTCGCCATCCTCGCGCGCGCCGTCAGGTTCTCGACGAATGTGTGCGCGACGTGGCTGGAATTGAACGCGATGGCCGCGAGGCCGCGGCGATCGCCCACTCCATCGGGCGGGATTGCGAAGGGGCCCGGTCTTCACGCTGAGGGCCCACCTCGTCGCAGTATGGTGGCGGAATGGATATGCGCGTAGCCGCGTACGCGGTCATTGTTGATGAGGGACGCATTCTTCTCGCCCATTGGAACGAGCACGGCCACTCGGGCTGGACGCTCCCTGGCGGTGGCATCGATCCGGGCGAGGATCCCGCGGATGCCGCGCGCCGCGAGATCTTCGAGGAGACGGGCTACACGGCGGAGCTCGACGAACTCCTGGCGATCGACTCGCACGTCATCAGGGGACGGAATCGGATCGAGTCATCCAAAGGCCCGCTTCATGCCCTTCGGATCATCTACCGCGCGCACATCGTCGGAGGGCAGCTCACGCACGAGCTGGACGGAAGCACCGATGAGGCGGCCTGGTTCGGCCTCGCGGAGGTTGCAGCGCTCCAGCGGGTCGAGCTCGTGAACATCGCCATGGGCTTTATCGGCGACTAGCGAGCGTTCTACTCGAGGTCGGCTAGGCTCGCGGGCTCCTCGTCGGCAACCCAGAGCTCGTCGTCGGCGCGGAACGTCTGCCAGACGGCATAGAGCAAGCCAGCGGCCGCGACGATGCCCAGGCCGACGGCGACGTAGGCGCCCGTGCTCGGACCGGACTTCGCGACTTTCGCGAGCTTCTTCGGCGCGTGAGCACTCAGGACGGCACGAACGCGCGCGTCGCGGGCGTGGTCGACAACCGACATGGCCGTGCCGATGGCCGAACCGACGGCCGGGATGACATCACCGACGAGGCGGTCCTTCGCGGTGTGTGCGAGGCGACCGGTTACATCCATACTCGGGCGCACATAGTGCTCATAGCCCTCACGCACGCGAGGGGCAACCTCTTCCTTCGCCAGGTAGTTGACTTGGCGGCTGGCTTCACGCGCCACAGAATTTGCCCGGTCAAGGATGTCCTGTTGCTGCCCCCACAACTCTTCAGCGCTGTTCCGAAGTCGTTTGAGTTCCCTCTTGCGCTTCCGTGTCAGACTCATCTGGACCTCCATTGCGTCGTGTAGCGAACAGTCTCCATCTTGCCACCGAATGCTCTGTACATGACGGGTGCGTCCAGAACGCCTGTGCAAGAATTGAGACCATGTCAAAGCACACCGCCGTCGCCACCCTGCACACCAACTACGGGGACATCAAGGTCAACCTGTACGGCAACCACGCACCGAAGACCGTGAAGAACTTCGTGGGTCTCGCGACAGGCGAGATCGAGTGGACGCACCCGGCGACGAACGAGACCTCGAAGCGGAACTTGTACGACGGCGTTGTGTTCCACCGCATCATCCCCGGATTCATGATTCAGACGGGTGACCCGCTCGGAACCGGCACCGGTGGCCCCGGCTACCAGTTCGACGACGAGATCAACCCGGAACTCGACTTCACCGCGCCGTATGTTCTCGCGATGGCGAACGCTGGCATCCAGTTCGGCAAGGGAACCAACGGTTCACAGTTCTTCATCACTGTTGCGCCGACCACGTGGCTGCAGGGCAAGCACACCATCTTCGGTGCCGTCGATGACGAGGCGTCGCGCAAGGTCGTCGACAAGCTCGCCGACCTGCCGACGGATGCCCGCGACCGCCCGCTCGACGACGTCGTGATCGAGTCGGTTACGGTCGAGCAGGTCTAGCTTCCCGTGAGTTTTTCCCTGTGAGCCAACCGGCGGATGTCCGAGCGAATTACTGTTACCGGCATCCTGACCGGCAGAGTTACGTGCTCTGCCAGCGGTGTGGGCGCACTATCTGCCCGGAATGCCAGACGCCGGGTGCGGTCGGTGTCTTCTGCCCCGAGTGCATGAAAGAGCAGCGCGGCACTATGCCAAAGGTGAAGCCGCAGGTCCTCACGCGCCTGAGAGGGTCTGGCACCCCGGTCACGTATGCGATCATCGCGGTTTCGGTACTCGTCTTCATCCTGCAGTCGCTTCCCGGGATCGGCGGGGCCGTGACTGCCGCGATCCAA